>JAFAKL010000032.1 GCA_019235445.1 Verrucomicrobiota bacterium
AAGGCGAAAGACTATGTCAGGGCTGAAGGAGGAGCTTATCTGTTAGTGACCGACGAAAAGAAGTTTAGCGAAGAGCGCCTTCTACATGAGGAAATATTCGGGCCCGCGACTTTGCTGATTCAATGCGAAAATGCGGACGAATTAATCGCATTGGCGGGCAAACTGGAGGGCCAGCTGACCGCGACCATTCACGCCGAACCGGAGGACGAAGCGCTCAGCGGTCGTTTGTTGCGTGTGCTGCAGGAAAAAGCGGGACGAGTTGTCTGGAACGGTTATCCGACCGGGGTAGAAGTCTCTCCGTCCATGCACCATGGAGGTCCCTATCCTGCCACGACAGACAGCAGGTTCACGTCCGTCGGGACCGCGGCCATCCATCGCTTTGCCAGACCGGTGTGCTATCAAGGATTGCCTCACGAGTTTTTGCCCGCGGAGTTACAAAACGCCAACTTGCGCAGGATATGGCGCACGATCAACGGAACGTTCACGAAGGAGGAAGTCAGGACTCAGGAGTCAGGAGGTCAGGGATGATAGATTCTGGGACCGCTCAAGATCTTCGCCCTAACTCCTTGTAGCCTTCCCAATCGTCCTCCTCGTTCTCGTCCTCGATTCCGGCCGCCGCCGACCAGAGTTTGATATCGACCAAATCCCGTAGCGCGGCTGGAAAGCGCCGCAACGATGGTATAAGCGCGGGGGCGAAGCCCCAGAAAGTCTGGCGAAGTTAGGCGAGGTCCCGGCAAGGTTAAGTTTATAGGAATCCAGCTCTGAAGGAGCGCGTAATCTCGTGGCGTGCATTTGGTGCGCGCTTTCAGCGCTGCCGTTTCCTTTGTTGTCTTTCCCGGGGGCTCCGCCCACATAAACGTTAAGTTTATCGCAGCGGCAGGGAGGTGCCGTGACGCATTTATCCCGGAGGGATTAAACGAAGGTAGCCTGGCACGAAGTGCCTGGAAAAAAGAAAAAAGACGCGTCTAGTCCCGTAGGGACGGTTGATCAAGGTTTGCTCCAAATGGGTCATTCTCCTTTCGTCAGCAGATCAACCGATCAACCGTCCTCCGGCACGGGTGCACTTTTCTCTTGTTTCCAGGCACTTCGTGCCAGGCTACTTTCGTTTAGTCCCTTCACAGTGCATTAATCTTTTCCTGAGGCTGCGTCCTAAGCTATTCCTATTTCGCGCTTCGGCGCGCTGTAGATCGTGAACTCCTGACTCCTGCCCAAATGCCTGCTCCCGAAAAATCATCCGGTCTGTGGGGCCTTCTTCTACTCGTGCCTTTTATCGCCTTGTTATGGGTACCGTTCTACAACTCGACGGACCCTGTCCTGTTGGGATTCCCGTTCTTCTATTGGTACCAGTTCCTCTGGGTCCCCGTCACCTCGGTTTTGATTTTCATCGTCTACCTTAAGACCCGGTGAACCCGACAACCATGGATTGGACCGCATCGGCTGTCTTCGTCTTCTTCTTTCTCCTGGTGACGGTCCTTGGCTTTATCGCCGCACGATGGAAGGCGGCCGACCTGAACCTTCTGCATGAGTGGGGATTAGGCGGCCGCAGGTTCGGTACAATCATCACCTGGTTCCTGATCGGCGGCGACTTTTACACCGCTTACACCGTGATCGCTGTCCCCGCCCTGGTTTATTCCGCGGGCGCTTACGGTTTCTTTGCTCTGCCGTACACGATTGTCGTCTATCCGCTGGTCTTCGCCATCATGCCGCGGATCTGGAAGATATGCCACCAAAACAACTATCTGACCGCGGCCGATTTTGTGCAGGGTCACTACGCTAGCAAATCGCTGGCCTTGGCGGTGGCAATCACTGGGATCATGGCCACTATGCCCTACATTGCGCTCCAGCTGATCGGGATACAGGTCGTCCTAGCTCAGCTCGGGTTTGCCGGCCTGGCATTCCCAGGCTTCAACCAAATAGCTTCCTCCTTGCCATGGCTCGAACCCATCTTGAGAGATCTCCCTCTCGTCCTGGCCTTCCTGATACTCGCTTTTTACACCTACACCAGCGGCTTGCGAGCCCCGGCGATGATTGCCTTCGTCAAAGACACCATGATTTATGTCGTGGTCATTGCGGCAGTAGCGGTTATACCGCTGCATCTTGGCGGATATGGTGCCGTCTTTCGTGCCGCACAGGAAGCACTGCATGCCAAAGGAGGTGTGGCTGGCTTGACTCTCAAACCTGCCCAAATGCTCCCCTTCGCCTCACTGGCTTTGGGCTCTGCCCTTGCCGCCTTCATGTACCCGCATACCATGACCGGAGTTTTAAGCTCTTCCAGCGCGGACACGGTCCGCAAGAATGCGATCCTCCTGCCGATCTACACCGTGCTCCTGGGGTTGATTGCTCTGCTTGGATATATGGCCATTGCCGCCGGCATCAAGTTGGATAAACCAACCGAAGTCGTTCCCGCCCTTTTCATCAAAATTTTCCCGGCCTGGTTCGCGGGATTCAGTTTTGCCGCCATCGCGATTGGCGCCCTGGTGCCGGCGGCCATCATGTCTATCGGCGCGGCGAATCTATTCACCCGCAACATCTGGAGAGCGTTCATTGATCCTGGGATCCATCCAGCGCGCGAATCAGCCGTCGCCAAAATCGTTTCTCTCGGCGTAAAGCTCGGCGCGTTGATCTTTATTGTTTTTCTTCCCACCCAATACGCCATCGATCTCCAGTTGCTGGGCGGCGTCTGGATCCTCCAGACTTTTCCGGCGATCGTTTTCGGCGCGTTTAAAGCTTCG
>JAFAKL010000138.1 GCA_019235445.1 Verrucomicrobiota bacterium
CGTAAATCCGACCGATAAATCGATTCCGCCAGAAATGATAACGAACGTCTGGCCCAACCCAAGCAGGAGCGGCGTTACGGTAAACAGCGCAATCGATTTTACGTTCATCGGGTTAAACACGAACGTGCTGCCATACACGACGCGAGCCCAGATTTCGAAGGTGGCTAATAAAATCGCTAAAAACAGCCACGCCCGAAAGGCAGCTAAAAATGATAGCCACCGCGATACCTTCTGATCTCCGCCACCTGCCAGTGGCACCGATTTGGTAAGACTCTTTTCTGCAAACATATCTTGCTCCAGTTAAATCCGAACCGATCCGAGTGAGACAATTGCTGCGAATCTATTTATCCAACTTTTCATATTTTGGGGTTAACAGGTTGGGATCGCGACGCATGAATGTAAAATTAGAATAATGGCATTCGACGCGCATCCAGTGATGGTTCATGTGTTTGGCCACATCATGGGACGATAGCAATTTTGATTCCTTCTCGTGCGAGGGCCAAATCCAGTGCTTTTTGATAGTCCCGTAAGGGAACTTCGTGGGTGACGATTTCGTCCACCTTAATCTTTCCCCAGTCACTCCGGAGCCAAGCTCCACGATCTCACCCGAAAATTCGTGACCAGGCGTAAGGGGAAACCGTGGTCCGAATTCACCTTCGTGGACGTGGAGATCGGTGCCGCAGACCCCGCACGCGTGAACGCGGAGAAGAATTTCGTTGGCTTGGATTTCTGGAACAGGAATATCCCGGTAAACGAACTCACGCGGGGCGTCGTAAACAATGGCTTTCATAAGGGGTTTAATCAGCGAGTAACATTTGGATGAACGGTATGATGGAAAGACATGCCAGATAGTTTGTTGTGGAAACAAACGAAGTCAAGCGGGTTTTTCCAGAACTTTTCGCGTGGCCCGCGTTAAAGGGGTGTCTCTTTCGGATGGTCGGATCTTTACGTCACCGGCACCTCCCTGCCGCCGCGATAAGTTAACGCTTATGGGCGCAGCCCTAAGGGTTGGTTGGCGCCTCGGGCGCCGGTATAAAGACCTTGGTAAATGTCCGAACTGCAGAGTAAGGCGTCTCGCCTTACCTCCGAAAACGCGCAGAGCAGGCCCGCACTCTTGGAATGCGAAATCGTTTGTTTACAAAGTTGACAAACGCAGCAACCTTCAAACCGTTGAACTCACCTTCCGGACGAATGGGTTTTCTCAATGGCTACACCGAGTCTGATTCGATATATCAACCAAGCTCGCGTTTTAAGACTGCTTAAAGATAGAGGAAAACTTTCGCGCGCCGAACTCGCCCGATTTTTGAAGCTTACGCGGTCGACCCTGACTTTTGTCACCGGGGAACTGGTGGAAAAAGGCCTCGTCATTGAGGCCGGGCAGTCCTCCGTGGCCCAGCCAACAGGCCGGCCAGGTACCCCGGTGAAATTGAACCCGGACGGCGCATTTTTTCTCGGTGCCGAGCTGGCCGCTGAATACATTCACTCGGTTTTGATTAATCTCGAAGGCTCAATCATTTATCGAGAGACCGTAGAGCTGGAGTCCAGGAGACCTGAGCCGGTTTCTGAAGAGCTTGTTCGGATGGTTGAAAGAATTTGGTCGCATCAACTGAAAGGCTCGCAGCGATTGCGAGGCCTGGGCGTCAGCGTTTCAGCGTTAGTCGATTCTCAAGGGGTGATTCGAATCGCTCCCACTTTTGGCTGGAACCATTTCGACATGAAAGGCGCTCTTAAGTCGCGGTTAGACCTCTCCGTATTTGTCGAGAATGATGCAAATGGCGCTGCACTGGCAGAACTCTCTTTCGGCCGCCGGGTAGGTCAAATCGATCTTTGCGTGCTCCGTTTGGACGTCGGTGTTGGAGCCGGGATGATTTTTGATAGAAAACTCTTTCGAGGCAGCGACGGTCTGGCAGGCGAAATTGGTCACCTCACCTTTGATCCGACTAAACTTGCGCAAGCCGAAGGATGGGGCTTTCTGGAGACTCAATTGGGTCGAAACGGGTTACTGGCATCTTACCGACGAGTGGGAGGAGGCGCGAAAAACCTCGAAACGTTCCTCCGAGACCTTAGGACGGAAAAGCCGCTGGCCCAGAAAACCGTCAAAGCGTGGGGAGAGTGGCTCACTCTGGCGATTAGAAACCTGGCAGATTTATTCAATCCGCAACTCATCGTTCTCTCAGGATCGCTCGCTGAGCTTTTTCCTTTCGTAGAGGAAAACGTCAAAACCCGCCTTCGCCAAAGGTGTTTTCCTACCGTCGAAAAGCTGGCCATTGAAGTGTCCTCGTTTGGCAAAGACAGCTCTGCCCTCGGAGGAGCGGCCTTGGTCTACGATCAGATTCTCAGTGTACCAGACAGTAATTTTCTGGAAGATCTTGTGCCGAGCAGCGCTTAAAATTCCAATCATGGCCGATAACATTTCCTTCGCGCCTAACGCGGTCAGCGCTGGTCATGCTGGGTAACGCTTCCGTTTGGCTGCTCGTTGTCACCAGGGGCGAATGGTGCGACGGTCTACAGTGCGTAATCGCCCCAGTACCTATGTATCGATAACGAATTAATCAGCTTGGCGCATTCTTCCAGTGTATCACCGATACGCTGGCACCGGCTGATGATTTCGAAAAGCTGGATAGGCGCATCCAAACTTTCCGTAGCGAGAAGGCGTTCCCGGCGAATCTGGTCTGCTCTTAGGCGCAAACCGTCGAGTGCGCCGCGGACCGTAGGAAATTCACGCCTGCAGTCACCTTCACGAAAACAATCAGCGAAGGCATCTGTCATCTGACCGAATTCTATCTCCAGCTGCCAAGCTGGCTGGGGATGCACCAGAGCCAATATCCCCGGTCTTGAGCCAGCCATCGCAAAATTTGCGCGCCCCTTCTTCGGGGTCCTCAAAGTAGCCGTCGCAGATCGAGGGACCCTTGACCCAAATCTCGCCGTTTTCTCCCTTGGGAAGTTCGATCCCTTCCTCATCCACGATTCGGAGAATGAGGTTGTCCAGCAACAATCCGACACTTCCTGTTTTATCGTCCAAGCGATCAGGCGGTAGACAACTGATCCGGGCAGTGGCTTCGGTCTGCCCGTACATCGTGAAAAAGTGTGCCGTCGGAACGATATCCCGCATCATCTGGATCACCTGCCGTGCAAGCGGACCACCGGCTTGAAGAAATCGCCGTAAGCTGGGCATTGGAATAGAGCGGATGCTCGAGCGGGCTACAAGGATATTGTAAACAGTCGGCACGCCGGCAAAAGTCGTGCAGGCATAAGTATTGATCGCGCGTAGCACCTTGTCCGGAAACATGAAGCGTGAATCAAAAACTACGCCTCCACCCTGGTAAAGATGAGTGTGGATGACACTTGCTCCAAAGCAGTAATTCAGCGGCAGAATCAGCATTGCCTGTTCGCCTATACCTAGGAATTGACTCCGGATAATCGCCTCTGTGTTGGCCGTGAGGTTGCCGTGCGTGACCCGCACGAGCCGCGGTACGCCTGTAGAGCCTGAAGTTGGCATCAGAGCGGCGAGATCGTTTTCAGCACGAGCAACCGGCCCCAACGAAGAGTGAGAGGCAACGTTAAACCGGCCGAAAAAGTGCAACAACCCCGCCCGCTTAACCCAGGCACATTGAGCTTCCTTGCCAGTCCACACGGCCTTGGATCGAGTCTTTAAGCAGATTGCTTCGCCCGAAGTATCGAGGACGCGATCTTCGATCGGAATCGGGACCAGACCGGCATACATCGCGCCCAGATACGCCAAAGTACTAGCTGGACTGATACTGCAACTTACTAGCACCGGGTCGCCCGCCAGAAGGCCAGCCGAAAGGAAACCTGCCGCGGTACTAACGATCGAGCCGCG
>JAFAKL010000259.1 GCA_019235445.1 Verrucomicrobiota bacterium
ATTAAACGTTGAACGTTGAAACGTTGAACGCCGTAGGTTCAAACGTCGAGATTTCTAACATTCAGGGCGTTGTCTTCAATGAAGGCGCGGCGCGGTTCAACCACGTCACCCATCAAGATGGTAAACATCTTGTCGGCTTCAGTGGCGTTATTCTCGTTCAGGTCGACCCTGAGAAGCTTGCGGCGGACTGGATCCATGGTGGTCGAAAAGAGTTCTTTGGCGTTCATTTCCCCCAGCCCTTTGAAACGTTTGATCTGAACCCCTCGCCGGCCAATCTCTTTGATGCCATCCAGGATCTTCGGAATCGAGAATAATGAAGTAACCGTGGTCCGATCCCCTTCGCCCTCAATCAGCTCGAAAATCGGCTGATCGTTGGCCGAGTAGTGATCGATTGTCATGCCCCGTTTCTCCAGTTCCTGAAACACTTTGGCCACCGCGTTCGACTCGTGCAGCTCTACCCGGCGGGCTCTGCGTCGCATATATGCGGCGACCGGAGGATTTCCGTTCCCGTTGGTAGGGGGAGCGTTTCCGGATGCCATCATACTGTCACCATTTTCGCCGGCAGACTCTTCTTCGTAGAGGTTGAGATCGGGGTTCTGATTGGCAAAGTCGCGGAGCGGGCCTTCGTCATGAAAATATTTGACGTACTCGTTGTTACCTTCCCGCACAATCACCAGGTATTCGGGCAGCTTTCCGGAAGCCGGTTCCCGGTTTGACAGATATTCTTCAAAGTCACCGCCATGCCGGCGAATTGAGTCGCTCAGCTTCGACAATCTTTCGAGTAAATCGAGGATTTCGCCCAGCTGCTCTTTCGTGAACTCCCGGCCGTCGATCAGGTGTCTCAGCTGGACCTCCTCCGCTCCGAGGGAGATGAGGATCTTGTTCAACTGAAAGTCGTCGTCCACGTATTCTTCGCGCTTCTTTCGTTTGATCTGATAAAGGGGTGGTTGTGCAATGTAGATGTGGCCGCGTCGTACCAATTCGGGCATCTGGCGATAAAAGAAGGTCAGGAGGAGCGTTCGGATATGCGAGCCGTCCACATCCGCATCAGTCATGATGATGATCCGGCCATATCGCAGTTTCTCCAAGTTGAAGGAACCTTCGCCCTCGCCGTCTCCGATCCCGGTCCCAATGGCGGTGATCATCGTCTGAATCTCGAGGTTCTGCAGCACCTTATCCAGACGGGCTTTTTCGACATTGATCAGTTTTCCGCGAATCGGCAGAATCGCCTGGAATCTCCGATCTCGACCTTGTTTAGCGGAGCCGCCGGCGGAATCGCCCTCGACAATGTAGAGTTCGGTCAGGTTAGCATCGCGTTCTGAGCAATCCGCCAGTTTGCCCGGTAGACCGCCGCCGGTCAGCGCTGTTTTGCGTACTGCTTCTCTCGCCCTTCGGGCGGCTTCGCGGGCACGAGCGGCCATCAAACATTTGTCGATAATCCTCTTGCCAACACCCGGATTCTCTTCGAAATAGCGGCCCACTCCCTCGTACGTAATCGATTGCACCAGGGGTTTGATTTCGTTGTTGACCAGTTTCCCCTTTGTCTGCGAGCTGAATCGGGGATTGGTCAGTTTGACACTCAAAACGCAAACAAGACCTTCCCGGAGATCGTCTCCAGTCAGATCGGGATCCTTTTCCTTGAGCAGATTATTGGCTTTGGCGTAATTCTTTATGGCGTTCGTCAATCCCGCCTTGAAACCCTCCAGGTGCATGCCGCCGTCGCTGTTCGGGATCGAATTGGCAAAACACTGGATATATTCGGAGTAGGCGTCGGTGTATTGTAGGACAACATCGACGTAGCAAAGTTCCTCCTGATCGTCCACCTGGAACGCTCGCATGCCGCTCACAATGATTGGTTCCGGATGGATTAATTGCTTGGTCTCGCCGAGCTGTTTAACGTACTCGCGAATCCCCTCTTTATAGAGAAAAACCTCTCTGCGATGAGGTTCAGTGCGCTCATCGGTCAGGTGGATTTCCAGACCGTTGTTGAGAAACGCTAGTTCCCGCATCCGATTGGCGAGAATATCGAATTTGAATTCAGTGGTGAGGGTAAATATCTCGGGATCCGGCAAAAAGGTGACCAGCGTCCCAGATAGTTTCTTATTCTGGACTTCACCAATTACCTCGAGCTTGCGGGTTGTCTTGCCGCGGGAAAAAACGATGAGATAGACCTTACCGTTCCTGGTGACCTCGGCTTTGAACCACTCCGATAAGGCGTTGACGCACTTCGCGCCGACACCGTGCAGACCTCCAGAGAATTTGTAAGCGCCCTGCCCAAACTTTCCCCCGGCATGCAGGTTGGTCAGCACCAACTCAATGGCCGGCATTTGAAACTTGGGATGCGTCTCGACCGGAATGCCGCGGCCGTTATCGCGCACCGAGACTGAGCCGTCGATATGGATGGTGACATCGATCTTCGTACAAAACCCGGCAAGATGCTCGTCAATGGAATTGTCCAGAACCTCGAATACAGAGTGATGCAGCCCCCGCTCATCGGGATCCCCGATATACATCCCGGGC
>JAFAKL010000269.1 GCA_019235445.1 Verrucomicrobiota bacterium
CAAGTTCGACCCGTTCACGACCGCCTGGAAGTTGCTCGACGGCGAGGAGGAGCATGCGGCAATCGAGATCATCGACGCGATCGCGCGCGCGGTCGGACCGAAGGTCGGGTTGATGATCGAAATCCACGGGCGACTCGCCGCCGGCGAAGCCATCCGCTTCATCCGCCGCCTGGCATCGCACAACATCGTCTGGTGCGAGGAGCCGGTTGCGCCCGAGAACCTTGATCTCCTCAGTGACGTGAAAACCGCCGTGCAGCACCCGATCGCAGCCGGCGAGCGCCTCTACGCCCTTGCTGATTTCGCGCGCCTGATCACGATGCGCGCCTGCGATGTCGTGCAAATGGATATCGCGCATTGTGGCGGTCTGGCGGCAGCGAAGAAGATTGCCGCTTTCGCGGCGGTCCAGGACATCGGCGTCTCGCCGCACTGCTCGATCGGTCCGGTCGCCTTCGCGGCCGCGATCCACTTCGCCTACGCGACCCCCAACATGCGCCTGCAGGAGTCTTTTGCCGAATTCGACGTCGACTGGCGCAATGACCTTGTCGGCGGATGGAATCCGCTCGGACACGGCACGCTTGCTCTGCCCGAGCGGCCAGGGCTCGGCGTGGAGCTCGATGAAACGGTGATCGCCCGCCACCCCTATAAGGCGCTGTCGTTTCCGTCGCTTTGGGATAAGACCTGGACGGACGAATTCACCGGCGCAGCGGCCTTTCGTAGGACGCTGTCTCGATGAGAAAGGTTCGGCCGACACAAGGCGGTCGCTCCCCATGCCTGTGACCGTCGCGGACGAATGTCGTCCGGAAAGGCGGCCATCAGAGTGAGAGTGCGGAGCTGGGTTTCAGTGTTACTAGAAAGCTCCGGAGAGTGCGGCGGGAGACAAGATACAGTTGGGAATTGAAGGCGTTGGAGATTCCTCGAGACCGGTTCACTGCCTGAAACGGCGAAGACACTACTAGTCGATTATTCTCACTAACCGAGATACGGCGAGTGCGCGAGTATTTCGGGTCTACAAACCTACTCCGCCTCATTACCACGCCACCTGTGACGAATACCTTTACGTCTTCTCGGGCCGAGGGACATTCTGGATGAACAGTCCTGAATCTCAATTCGAATTCGGTCCCGGGCGGTTGCTTTTCTTTGAACGCGGCACGGTGCACGCCATCCCGGAAATCCTTGAAAGTCCCTTGATTTTTCTATCAATCGATACGCCACGTCGTCATCCGAAAGACATCATTTTCGTCAACCCTGGAGACGGCACGCCCGAGAGCTTTATTCAGGCCCACAGTTAACGAAGCCGCGGCAATCCCATTTGCCCACCGGCGGCAGGCATGGACCTCGGATCGGAGTTCGGTCGACTGCAAGGATGGCATTCGATTTTTGGTGGAGAAAATAATGTGCTCATTCCTTCGGGTTGTTGCTGGTTGTTTGTGATTTCTCGGACCCGATTCTCTTCTTGTCCAGGATCTCCTCGTGGTTTGTGATCTCGAGGGGACTTTCGGAGGAGTAGAGGGAGACCAGTCGAGAGATTAGCAGCGCCATGTAAAACATGCCGAACATCGCCTCCACTATCGCCAGCATCCGGGCCAATTCCGACACTGGGATGATATCTCCATACCCGACGGTGCTAAGGGTGATGAAGCTAAAGTAAAGGCCGGTGAAGCCATTCATAGATTGGCTGGACTTCGTACTGAGGGTAAAAACAAAAGAATTTGGGTCCAGGCGGTCCAAGAGAGCATAAGCAAGAGACCAAGCGAACCCCGATAGCAGGTAAGCGGCAACAGCTGCGCACAAAACCTCGGAATCGACACGGGGCGCATATACTATGAAGCGAAGAAGCTGAATAACTACGAACCCGATGAACAGCAGGCCGGCTCCGCGGGTCACCACGTAGATCAACAGATCCGGCCGCCAATAGTTCATCCATTCTCCTATTGCGGCAGGCGCCACCAACACAATCCCCACCAGCGCTCTCCGTCCGCCGGCAATGGACAGTACGGCAAATAGCAAAAGCAATGTTATGAGCATCGTCTCAATCAGAGGCCCGCTCCTAAGCCGATCCACGACTGGAGAGATAAATATGTTCAGCACAAGCGCGCCGAGAAAGTAGCTGACAGAGAATCGGAAGACCGGCTTTGGCCTGCTTTGAGTTCTCTGCGAGCTCGTATCGATTTCTGAGTGCTTTGGCTGCACGGGTCGTGGCATAAGACTGCGATTGCGCGAGGCAGAAAATGGCTCATTTGCGCGTGCATCTCAAAGGAATTGTATGAAAGAAATGTAATTCTTACCGCCACAGTGCAGGCAACCGAAGCGGCGCGCGAGTTTCGACGAGTTGCGTGACATGTAGACTACTGAGGACACCAGCGAAGTTTTGCATGTACTCGTTGGCCTTCTGCCGATTTTTTGGGCGAATGCGTGCGGATTCGCGATTTGCTAAGAGATTGTGACTTGTTAAGCGAACGAGTGTTTTAAGTTTTTACTCGTGGAAGAGTAACATCAGATGATGCCGGCGCGATCCAAGCTAAAGCGTGGAACTTACATGCTGCAACGGAGGATGCTCCGAGCAGGAGCAAAAAGTAGAATAGAGAAGGCGCAAGTAATAGCTGCCCAGGCAACTTTAACACTAGCAGGAGTTGGTGAAATTTTAGACACTAATACTCATCTTCGCTTGACTTTGGTGGCTCCGGCGATAGCGCTGGTGGGCATCACGGGTTGTTCTACCGCCGGCCCGATCGCAGAGCACAATTACACACACACCTATGTTACGATATCCCATCGCGCATATAACGCGGCCGGTTTCGACAGAGCCTGGCCTTTTGGACCGAATCCACTCAACAATAACCAGGAATACGGACCAGGAAAACAAGATCGGGCCGGCGAAACAGAAACCTGTTCCGAGGTGAGTCTGAAAGTTGAAATACCGATTTAGTCAAAACACTCCAAACCACGAAATGAATCTAACTCAATCGAACAATCCCGACGTCGCGATTTCCGCGTACGGTACGGCCCGCTCGACGGTCAAGAGCGCGCCGCCCATCTTGGCGGACTGCGCAAGATCGACGCGTACTGGCGTGGTAGCCTTTATCTCTGTCTGGGTTGCTCGCCTGGTTCGCATCAGTCACGAGGAACTGGAGGCGCTGTTCGTCGGCTACGGATACACGCCGTATTTCCTGGGGCGCAGCCCCATAAGCGTTTAACTTATCGCAGCGGCAGAAAGGTGCCCTGACGCATTTATCCGGAGGGATTAAGACGAGGGTAGCCCGGCACGAAGTGCCTGGAAAAAGAAAAAAGACGCGTCCAGTCCCTTAGGGACGGTTGATCAAGGTTTCCTCCAAATGTGTCATTCTCCTTTCCAAAGCGGAGAACGCAAACGACTATAAGGACGCGGACGAGGGGGGCGAAGCCCTCGACTCCAAATCGTTCGTCGTCGTTTGCGATTTTTGCCGTCGTTTGCGATTTTGATCGGCGGTATGCAGTGCCCTTTCCTCGGTCTCGGTTGGCATCGCAAAACAAAACCGAATTCATCCTACTCCTAGTGTGGCTGTCCCCTAAATAAGAGGTATATTGCCGGAGGTCGGTTGGCTGTTTTTCAAGGCGGTCCGAGCCGGACTGGCGCTAAAGCGCCCGTATGTGAGCCATACGGGTCGAGCGAGCAACGCGGAAAAACAGCCAACCGGCCCCGGCCCAGAGGGTTGCGATGAAAATGGGCCGGCGGCCGCGTTGCTCGTCGGTCACATATCGATTCAGATATGCTCCCTCCTACCGCCAGTCCGGCTCGGACCGCCTTGCCGACGGCCCATTTTGATCTCAACAATATACCTCTTATTTAGGAGACAGGACACTAGTACTAGTGCATTGGCGGAGTCGCTGCCCCTGTTCATCTGCTTCTATCAATGCCGACGATGGCGATGGCAAAAGCAATTCAATTAATAAAAAGCGGATCATCAGCCTGGATTCATCAGACCTTCCGGGCATTGCGAAACTTCGCTTGGCAGCAGGGCTACGGTGCATTCAGGGTGAGCGTTTCTCAGTTGCCAGAAGCGATCAGTTACATCGACCATCAGGTCGAACCTACCGATCAACCGTCCCTCCGGGTCCACTTTTCTCTTATTTCCAGGCACTTCGTGCCGGGCTAGTTTCTTTTCGTCCCTCCGGGACAGGATACGTTCTTTCGTTGCAGGACTTTCCTTAAGTTAAGTTAGCACTTAGGGGGAATGGTGCTAAGAGGGTTTGAGACGGTTCTTTTGCCCCGAAGGGACTCCAGAATTCAGCCCGGGATTTCAACGGATCGGCGACCATGAAAAGAGAACCGAGATCCCGGCGGATGAACACCATAGTTTCGCGCGGTAAGAGGTTTCCGATCGGTGCGACCGTGTATCCGAGTGGCGTGAATTTCAGCGTTTTCGCGCAAGGCAATACTGGTGTGGATTTGCTGGTGTTTGACCAGGCCGATGACAGATATCCTTCGCGAACGATCACGCTGGATCCAGTTGCTAACCGCTGCCACCACAACTGGCATGTCTTTGTGCCAGGGATCGAAGCGGGCCAGATTTACGGGTATCGTGTATATGGGTCCTTCGCCCCGGAGCGGGTTGCGATTTGATCCCCAAAAAGTATTGCTCGACCCGTATGGCCGCGCGATTGCGCGACCGGCGAATTATAGCCGTGTTGCTGCCAGCACCGCCGGCGATAACTGTGCTACGGCCGTACAGAGTGATAGAGGTCATTCTTGATGTGGTTTACAACTTTACAACCACACGGCCGAAGGCGGCGAGAACGGACCATCCCTCTCTTTTAAGGGCTTCGCCAACCAAGCCTACTACATCCTTGATCGAGACACGGGGAGCTACGCGAATTACACTGGCACTGGGAACACTTTGAGCGCCAACGAACCCTTTGTCCGGCGACTCATTCGTGACAGGCTTCATTATTGGTTGACGTCATGCCTGTAGACGGTTTTCGAGGCGCTTGCACTTTTAATGCCCTGACCCGGGTTGAAGCGAAGCATCACGGCCTTTTCCGATTGCTCGCCCCTGCACGCTGGTAGATTCAGGAAGATAGTAGAAAAAGAGCGCGATAATGGCATAGACGGCAATTAGTTGAACTCCCTCGAGCCAATTGCATTCACCATCTCCACTGATTAGAACTACGATCCCGACCGCGAGCGTGATGGCGGCAACTTCTGGTAACGAAAACTCAAGGGTCATTGGAGGACCGATCAGATAAGAAGCAAAAACAAGTACCGGCGTAATAAACAATGCAACCTGCAGAGTCGCACCGATGGTAATGCCTAAGGCCAAATCCATCTGATTCTTGATTGCTACCAAAACAGCCGTCGACTCACTCGCGTTACCAATAATTGCGACAATGATCACCCCGACAAAGAGCTCCGATAGATGAAGATTCTTGCATGTCGTTTCGACTGAACCGGCTAGGAACTCGCTCATAATCGCTATCAGGATTGCGGCGACCACAAGGATCGTGAAGGCTTTCGGGACCGGCCACGGCGCCTTCTTTCGGGAGGCTGACCTATTATCCTGTGAGTTTTCTCCCGCAAACAGATCTTTGTGAGTGATCAATGAGAAAATCAGCCATAGAAAGTAAGTAGCGAATAGCACGACGGCAACGGCTACCGATAGATTTTGCACCCCGCGAGACGACACACTGTCACGAACCCCTCCCGTTGTGACGTGAAATATTGTCGGAATGATCAGTCCTATGACTGCTAGGGTAAGAGCGGTGGCTGCAATTCGAATGCCCGTTTGACTGAATCGTTGGTGTGAGAATCGCATTCCACCGGCAAGAATTGCCGTGCCGAGCACCAGGAGTATGTTGCCGATGATTGAACCAGTGATGGAGGCCTTGACGAGAACGGTTAGTCCCTTCGATAGCGCCACCAGCGAGAGGATCAATTCAGGCGCATTTCCGAATGTGGCATTCACCAATCCTCCGATTGCCGGGCCGGCGCGTGCGGCTAAATGCTCGGTTGCCCTGCCAAGCCAGGCGGCCAAAGGTATGATGGCGATGCCGGCGACAAAGAAGAGCACCACGCCGTTCTTCCAACCCGGAATCAGATCGATGGCAAAGGCCAAAGGCACCGCAAGCAGCAACCAGTCGGTGGGTCGCTGAGCGCAATGTTTGAGCCCTTTTTTGCCTTCATTGTTGCCAGTCATCGTGTGGCGACGAACCGGTGCTGACCGTTCAACGATCCGCAAGAATTGTGCAGTTTAGCGGTTTCAATTGCCTCCCGCAGCGTGAGCGCAGGATGAATTGACGGGATCCACTTTGCAATGATCGATTTTCCCGACCCCCGCGACACGATGCAAAGAAGCCATATTTCATTTCGAATGATCGAGTTGACATGCTTCTCAAATACGATAGCTCTACTATTTCAGTCGGATATTACTGTCCTTTGCTTCTTTGCCGTAGAAATAAATCCCGAACCGGGTGGGGCCCCTTGCGGTCGGAACTCACCGTTCAAGAAAAACAGAAAAAAATTACATGGCCACTGTCGCGCGACCGTCAAAAATCTCTCACCATCTCAAGAAAGACTACCTCTCGTATCCGGAAGTCCTCGCTCAGTCGGTTTCCGTAATCGCCCCATCCACCGCTCCCGCCGCCATTCTGGGATTGATCTTTGTCAGCGCCGGCAATGGAACCTGGCTCAGCTTTCTCCTCGCCACCATTGGACTGCTCTTTGTCTGCTTTAACATCAACCAGTTTGCCCGGCGCTCCGCCTCCCCGGGTTCTCTTTATACCTACATTGTGAAAGGGCTCGGACCCATCGCAGGGGTCCTCAGCGGATGGGGCTTGTTGCTGGGCTATATGGTCACTGGGATGTCAACGCTGTGCGGGTTCGGGATTTTTGCCGATATGCTTTTCGCCCAATTGGGGATTCATCTCCCGATGGTGGCGTTGTTCGCACTCTGCGTCATTCTCTCTTTCGGCGTGGCATACAAGGACATTAAACTATCAGCCAAGATGATGCTGATCTTCGAAGGTATGTCGATCGTTTTCATCCTGGTCTTAGGCGTGGCGATCTGGGTGCACAAGGGTTTCGCCATCGACATGTCGCAGGTCACACTTCAGGGTTCAACCCCGGGGGGTGTGATCACCGGGATCGTCCTCGTTGTTTTCGCTTTTTCCGGTTTTGAGAGTTCCACCTCTCTGGGGGCTGAGGCGAAAGACTGTCTGCGAACGATTCCACGGTCTATCCTTCAGAGTACGGCGATCTCCGGCGTTTTTTTTCTCTTCATGGCTTACGTGATCATCCTCGGTTTTAAAGATTTCGGAGTTGATCTGGGCAAAAGCGAGGCACCGCTCGCCTTTCTGGCGCCGCAGACCGGGCTGGGTTTTCTGGGCACACTGATTAACCTCGGCGCCCTGCTGAGCTTTTTTTCCTGCACCCTCGCGTGCATCAATTCGACCGCCAGGATCATCTTCTCGATGGCGCGCCATGGGCTGTTCCATGACGCCCTTGGTGAAGCGCATCAGACCAATAAAACGCCCCATATCGCCGTTGCTCTGTCGGCCTTGATTACGTTTCTTCTTCCCGCATCCGTTTGCTTTTCCGGGATCAATACTTTTGACGCTCAAGGCTACTTTGGCACCCTCTGCAGCTTTGGTTTTCTGCTGGTCTATATTCTAGTTTCGATTGCCGCACCGATGTATCTCCGCGCTTTAGGAAAATTGCGTAAGGCCGACGTGCTCTTCGCGGTCCTGGGCTGCGGTTTTATGCTCCTCCCGCTCTTGGGCACGATTGGGATACCCGGCAGCGCTTTATTTCCTCCGCCCGTTTTCCCTGGCAATCTGCTCGTCTGGATCTTCATAGCCTATATGGCTGTCGGGCTGGTCGGTCTCTTGATCCAAAAAGCTCGTTCTCCGAAGATGCTTCCGACCATGAAGCACTCGATGGACGAACTTGAACTGAAGTTCAATGATGCGCAGGAC
>JAFAKL010000389.1 GCA_019235445.1 Verrucomicrobiota bacterium
ATTTTGTCCACTCTCCACGTCCCAAAGCCGCAGCGTTCGGGCCAACTCGGTTTACTTTGGGATCACTCCGACGGCTATCCTTGGCACAGCAGCACCCGCGATCATCATCTGGCGCAGGTGCGACAGTTTACCGGGTGGCATTTTCCCACAGCGCAGGACAAGGTGGACCTTGAGCAGTGGCTGCGCCAGCGGGCAGCCTACGAGGCGCACTCCGCGGAGGCGCTCTTGGACAGTGCCTGTCAACGGCTCCGGCAACTGCGGGTCGAATTGCCGGCCGAAGGGGAACTGCAGCGGGTCATTAACCGTGCGCTGAGTGGATTTTTCCAGGACATCCACCACCATATCGCCGAGGCCATTCCCGCCGAAATCCGCACCCGCATAGACAATCTCTTGGTGGTCCCCGACTCGGTGGTGGTCTCGGCGTTTGAAAACCTGAAAGCCGACGCCGGCAAACCAGGGGTGGATCACCTCCAGGTGGAAATCGACAAGCTCCGCGCCATTCGCGCCGTTGGATTGCGTGCCGAGTCCTTGGCAGGCGTTCCCCACAAAGTTCTTCGCGAAAGAAAAGCATTTGTCATGAGGGCAAGATCCGGAAAAGATTCGAGAGCGATTTTCTGGTTAAGGAAAAGTAATATTCTTCTGGCTGTTGAGCGTTCACGCCAATTCGAAAAGGAAACAATGACCCACACCTTTAAAATTGAACTTCCAGACGACGAATACTGGATGCTCCGATCAACCGTCAAGAGTGCCGAAGACGGGAAGGAACTGCTGCACCAAATCGTCAGTAAAGAGATCCGAAGCCTGGGCCTACCTCTCAGCCAGCGGCTGCGTGTCATCGAAATACATCCACTCCATCAGTACCGGCTAGTTTAAACGAGACAGTGCCTCTCCACGCCAAAATGATCCAAGTAGCAATCTTAGGAACACCCTACCTGGTATTAAAGGTTGAAGAAGCCGGCTCAATCGAATAATCAGCACTGGACTGTGGTGGGAAGCTTTGCTCGGCTGGTTTTATTCTCTGCGACAAGCAATCAGCTTCGCAAACAGGCGAACAGAATCGACAGGCATTTACCGCGTTTATCTACCAAACCCGGAAGGTTCTTTGTGGCTCGCGGAATCCTACGCAGCAACCCATCTTGGACTGGCAACACTGCCCCCAGAACTTTTACCACAGTGAACTTCCGGAACTCGTCAATCGCGTGAACGAGGTTCTGCAAAGCTGCTGCCTGTCGTTCATGATCTTTCGCACACCTTCTTTCATCATCCTTCCCTCCAGATCAATCGTTTTTCTGGCGGGCGAGGGAAGATCAATTCCGATCGCATCCTTTAAAATCCACCGGATCTCCGGAGATTCTCCCAGGCCCGTCTTCGCGAGGCTCTCGACGCCTCCAGTTCATCGAGAATCTTCCGGACCGCTTCAGGCGTGACGCTCATCCTGTAAGTGTTCGTATGTTAGATTAGATAAATAGGCTTCTCTCGATGCAGCCGGCGACGACCGGACGACTATGGGCAGCCAGTCCTCAGAAATCGGTGAAGTGTTTCCAGATAATAGATGATGAACGCCACTGGATCCGCGACTTATTTCCCGACCGTGCATGCTGCCTGTCCAAGTCCTGGTCGAAGATCTACGGGCAAGGGCCATTTTGTACCACATTTTGCCAAGTTGGATAATCCGTTTGTGGAAAAAACGCACCCTTGGTGCCATGTGCAAATGTGTATAATCCCATGTAGCATCCAAATTCAGTGCTCCATTGAACGTATCCAAGCGTGACCGGAATGGAATCTGGCATTGGCGTGACCGGCATGGAATCTGCCATTGATGGCTGCCACATCAGATACGTTATTGCGCTCAGATCTCTCGTGATTTTGTATGGACGGCCATTCAACGGAACAGTCGGAGCGTCCCAGGCATAATTATTTGTCCCAGTGTCAGGGTCTTTGAACGGGGAAGAAGCTACTGCCAGGAAAAACACGAAGTTATCAAGGCCAGTAGGGTCAGATTTTTTAATGGTTGTATTGATGTATTCGTAGACTGAACTTCCGCTAATGATCAGCTGCTCCCAATAGAATTTGCCTTGGATTGGTTTGCCTGGTGGGCCAGGTTCGACCGCCGTTGCAAGAAAGGAGATCCCGGGGTTGAAAGGTTTTCCAGGTGTGGGAGTCTGGGTAGTCTCAGTACCCCAAACAACAGATGTTACGGCTTTGCCGCAAGCCGTAACATCCGCGACCATGGCAACATCCGACGGTTGGGCCGAGACGTTCACGTTCGTAGGTCCCAAGACCGAGAATGCTGCCGTGGCCACGCCAGACACGGAATTATATTGTACGGTATAGGAGCCCTGTTTCGTCCAATAAAACTTAGTGGTTCGTGAGCTAAATCAGGCGGCGTTGTCTCTGCAACGCATCCGGTAGACTCAACGCATGGCGGAACGGAATTAAAGCGATTAGCGTTTGGCGATAGATACGATGAGCCCAGATAGTACCCAATTGGATTTCCTTGAACATCCCACGCTTTGGGCTGTGCCGGATTTCCGGCGGGGATTGCGAACAGGTAAATGGGTTGACCCGTGAAGACCGGTACCGTGGAATTCGTCACATCGAAGTATGTCCCTTTGGAAACATCCACGAAGAAAATGTGCGGCGTTTTCGGCGGAGT
>JAFAKL010000410.1 GCA_019235445.1 Verrucomicrobiota bacterium
TTAAAGCACGGTTGATATACAACACGGATTCCTGTGCGTAACGACAGAAATGCTGGGTCACGTCGGCCTCCATCCAGGGGTCTGTCCCCAGCCAGGATGGGTGGACGAAATGGTGCAAGGTCACAATCGGCTCAAGCCCATACTGATGACACTGCACCAGCATATCGACGTAGTGATCCAGCGCATGGTAATCGAACGGAGGTGGCGGCCCCTGGCGATCAACGTAGGTCGGTTGGATCCGGCTCCATTCGATCCCAAGGCGGAACGCGTTCAGACCAAGTTCCCGGCAACGCGCAAAGTCTTCCGGATAGCGATGCCAGAAGTCCGCGCCGAGGCCGGACCGGGCAACGTCTCCCCGTCGCTCTCCGGTTGCCCAGTTCGTCTGGGGTTGTCCGGGCCCGTTATAACCCCCCTCGGACTGATAGGCGGAAGTTGCTACACCCCAAAAGAACTCGCTCATTGGTTACCGCATCTTATTGTCGCGCTCTTTGCTTGCTGCTATGGTAATTGCTTCCGCCTCATCATCTGACACTTCAAGAGCGGACACCTCATCAGCCACCAGAGTCTCTACAATCGTCTTTGCTGCTTCCGGGCGGCTTTGGGCGAAGGCACGGCGACGCATCTGCTCAAGCCGAAGCGGGTCGTCCAGCAGTGAATCGATCTTATAGGGAATGGTCGTCATCTCGTTGCATTTCACCGCCACCCCATCCTCCAGAAGATGATCGCTGTTACGCTCTTCCTGACCGGGAATCGGGCTGACAATCACCATCGGCAAGCCGCACGCCAACGCCTCGGCTGTCGTCAATCCGCCCGGCTTCCCGATAAACATGTCCGCAATCTTCATCAAATCCGCCATTCGCCCCGTGTAACCAAATACTTTAAAATTTTCGCTAGTCGCGCCTACCATCTCGATCACCCGATCCCGAGTTTCTGCGTTTCGTCCGCAGACCACGATGGTCTGGGCTTTGGAGCGAAGCAATCTGAGTCGTTCGACGATGAACTCCGTCGGGCCAACGCCGAGCGCTCCGGCCGAGAGCAACAGCGTTGGACGCGTCGGGTGCAATCCATAGTGAAACCGCGTCGCAACGCGATCAATGGGAGTAACGAACTCCGGGTCGATCGGAATTCCCGAAACGGTGATTCTCTCTTTGGGTAACCCCAATTCTTCCAGATGCACTTTGGTCTCCTCGATTGCCACAAAATATCGATGAAACACTCGCGACAACCACATCGCGTGGAAGTCCAAGTCTGTGACCACGATGGAAAGATGGGCATCCAAGAGATTTTTCGCGATCAGATGCGAGATAATGCCGGCCGGCATGAAATGTGTGCATACCGTGATGTGCGGATTGAACTGCCGGATGAATTTCACCAGAGGTCCTGTGTTAAGACGATCGAGCATGAGGCGCATCCCGTCCGTTTTCCAGGGTTCGTCGCTCTGCTTGTACCACCATCCCAGAAAATCCGGGGCGTCTTTCACGAGGCGGTTGTAAAGTTTTGAATAGAAATCCCGGAACAGCTTGTTCGTAAACCGAAGGGCGTCAGTGTGCAGAACCTCGCCTACCTCCGGGTGCTCCTCGAAAACCTTGGTTAATGCCTCCCCAGCTCGAACATGCCCGGTTCCTGCGCTGGTTGACATGATCAAAACTCGTTTCTTCATCGTTCTATCCGGCAGCCGAATGTACCAAAAATGGAGAAAAGCGAAATTGCGCGTTTACCCTAATCCGGGATCAGCGCCAATATCCGACCCCCCGACCCGGCTTGCTTGATCCTTCGGCCGGTCAGACAAATTGAGGGGACGCGGCAGTTCCCATTCGACAAAAAACCGATCCGCGGTAGGGGTACCACCAGTATGAAGAAAGTAAGGGTCTGGACCGGAACACCCTATCCTCTGGGTGCGACTTGGACCGCCGAGGGCGTGAATTTTGCCGTCTATTCGCAAAATTGTACCGGCGTTGACCTCTGTTTGTTTGATCGCCCGGATTCGGACCATGAAGCCATCAGAGTTCGCATCACGGAATGCACAGACCATATCTGGCACGTCTTCCTTCCCGAACTCCGGCCCGGTCAGCTCTACGGTTACCGGGTTTATGGCCCTTACGACCCTCAGAATGGTCACCGATTTAACGCTTCCAAGCTTTTGATCGACCCGTACGCCAAAGCGATCGCAGGGAAGATCCGATGGGGTCCCGAGATGTTCGCCTATCCGCTAGGTAATCCGGACGAAGATCTGAAGCGCGATTACCGGGACAACGCCCCAAATATTCCCAAATCGGTCGTGGTCGATACCTCCTTCTCCTGGGGCAGAGACCAGCGTCCGAACATTCCTTTGCACGAGTCCGTTATTTATGAAGTACACGTCGCAGGACTCAGCAAACTCTGGGACAAGGTGCCGGAGGAAATCCGGGGGACATACGCCGGGCTGGGCTCTCACGCAGCGGTAAAATATTTCAAGGAACTGGGAGTAACGGCCATAGAGCTCCTCCCGGTGCACGAACATGTGGATGACGGTTTCCTGCTGGACCGCGGACTTAGTAACTACTGGGGATACAATTCAATCGGATTTTTTGCGCCGGAGAGCAGCTATTCCAGCAAGGGCAACCAAGGCGGCCAGGTCACTGATTTCAAAGAAATGGTGCGAGAATTGCATCGGGCAGGGCTCGAAGTTCTCCTCGACGTGGTCTACAACCATACTGCGGAAGGAAACCATTTGGGTCCAACCATCTCGTTCAAAGGCTTCGACAACGCCGCCTACTACCGGCTGGTGGCAAATGACCGACGCTTTTACATGGATTACACGGGCTGCGGCAACACGCCCAACACGCTAAACCCAAGGGTGCTGCAGCTCATTGTAGATAGCCTGCGCTATTGGGTCACCGAATTTCGGGTAGACGGATTTCGCTTCGATCTCGCATCAGCACTGGCCCGTGAAGAGCACTTTGTGGATCGAAGCGCGACCTTTTTTGACATCCTGTTGCAGGATCCCATTTTGTCGCAGGTAAAGTTGATCGCGGAGCCCTGGGACGTGGGCGAGGGAGGCTATATGGTCGGAAATTTTCCACCACCTTGGTCCGAGTGGAACGGTAAATACCGGGATTGCGTCCGACGCTATTGGAAAGGAGATGAAGACACCATCGCCGAGTACGCCTATCGACTGACGGGTAGCCCGGATCTTTACGAACACCAGGCCAAGAGACCATATGCTAGTGTCAACTTTGTCACTGCCCACGACGGATTCACCCTGAACGACCTTGTCTCCTACAACGACAAGCACAATGAAGCCAATGGCGAAGAGAATCGGGACGGGGATAACAATAATAACTCTTGGAATTGTGGCGCGGAGGGGCCAGCGGAGGACCCTGCAGTGAACCGGCTTCGCAGACGCCAACGTCGCAATTTTATGGCCACCCTATTGCTCTCCCAAGGCGTTCCCATGCTCAACGCGGGAGACGAATTCGGCCGGACACAGCTCGGGAATAACAATACCTATTGTCAGGACAACGAGCTCAACTGGTTCCACTGGAATTGGGAAGAGGAGGCCAAGAATTTATTCGAATTCACCAAAAGACTGATCCGACTTCGGAAAGAGCACCCGGTCCTGCGGCGGCCCAAATATTTCAAGGTGAGAAGGGTCCGTGGTTTGGAAGTGAAAGATATCATGTGGTTCAGCCCCAGTGGCGCTGAGATGACCGAACAGGATTGGAAAAACGGGTTTGCGAAATGTCTCGGCATGCTGGTCAGCGGTTCGACCAGCGACGTGTGGGATGCGAAAGGAGAAGCGATCCGGGATGGTACCTTTCTCCTTCTCTGCAACGCACATTACGAATCACTCACCTTCATCCTCCCCGGTCGCGAAGATATCCGGTGGGAACTGGTCCTGGATACTAACAATGAGCGCGGTTTTGTAAAAGCTCAGAAGACCACCCCCGCGGGCGACGAAGTGGAACTAGTCGACAGAAGCCTCTTCCTGTTGAAGCTTTCGGAGGGAGAAGAGCGCTTTGCCCGGGAAGCCTCTTGGACAACCAAGACCGGGAAATCGCCCAGCAAAGTCCCAACTCACACTACGGAAAGCACCAGCGATGGAAAATAGACTTGTCTCTCAAGGCGCAGAGCTGCAGGAAAATGGTGTCTCCTTTCGGACTTGGGCAACAGGAAAAAAGAATGTTTCGACTGTCATTTTCGGCAACGACAAAAGCGTTGTGCGAGAACTGCCGATGGAGCGGGAAGCGACCGGATATTATGGTGTGCTTGACCCCTTGTCGTGTCCCGGAACGCTGTACAAGTACCGGCTGGATGACGTTCTGGTTCCTGATCTGGCCTCCCGATTTCAACCGCACGGCGTCCACGGACCTTCGCAAGTCATTGATGCACATTTATTTCAGTGGACAGATTCCGAGTGGAAGGCGCCGGCCCTTCACGAATTGATTATTTATGAACTGCACGTCGGCACTTTCACCCAGGAGGGCACGTTCAGGGCGGTGGCGGATAGATTCGAACACTTAAAAGGAATCGGAGTGAACGTCATTGAACTAATGCCTATTGCTGACTTCGCCGGCGACAGGAACTGGGGTTATGACTGCGTGTCGCTTTACGCCCCGTCTCGAGCCTATGGTAAGCCGGACGACCTGAGAACCCTGGTGAATGCTGCGCACCAGGCGGGTCTGGCCGTCATCCTTGATGTCGTCTACAACCATCTAGGACCCGACGGGAACTACATGGGCCTCTATTCCGATCACTATTTCAACCCTGCCCATCATACTCCCTGGGGCTCCGCGTTCAACCTGGATGGGCCCGACGCAACGCCGGTCCGGAATCATTTTGCGGAAAATCCGCTCTATTGGATCAAAGAATTTCACGTCGATGGCTTTCGGCTCGATGCGACACATTTCATCCTGGACGATTCTCCAAAGCACCTGATTCAGGAAATCGCCGAACGCATTCAGGCATTGGGGGGGGTGGTGATCTGCGAGGACCCGAGAAACGATCGCAAGTTGGTCCTTCCACGCGCTCGGGGCGGATACGGGTGCGACGCCGTCTGGGCCGACGATTTTCACCATGTGGTTCGCGTTCAAATGACGAAAGAGAACGAGGGGTACCTAGGCTATTTCAAGGGTACGATGGAGGAGTTGCTGAAAACCCTGCAAGAAGGCTGGTTGTTCACCGGCCAGTTACAGAGAGATGGGATCCCACGCGGCACTCGAGCCGCAGACATCGAACCCGAACGTTTAGTCCATTGTATCTCGAATCATGACCAGGTTGGGAATCGCGCGTTCGGCGAGCGACTGAATCGATCGATCTCGCCCGCAGCCTACCGGGCTGCCTCCGCGCTTCTGCTCATGGACCCATACACCCCCATGTTTTTCATGGGCCAGGAATGGGCACCCTCCAGCCCTTTTCTTTATTTCACGGATCATCACGATGAGTTGGGCAAGGGCGTGACTGAAGGTCGGCGCAAGGAATTCGAGGATTTTTCGGATTTTCAGGATCCCGCAAAACGCGCGCTCATCCCCGATCCCCAGGCGATGACCACCTTTTCCGCTTCAAAATTGGACTGGACCGAACCGGAGCGGCAGCCTCATCGGGAAACGCTCCAGCTGTACCGCGATTTCCTGCGATTTCGCCGGGCCAACCTGGGGGATCGTCGACGCGGTGATTGGCAGGTCGATCAAGTTTCGGACAGCGCGATTGTTATCCGCTATCGACGGAAAAGTGCCGGAGACATCCTGGTCGTGGCCCAGCTTCTGGAAGATGAGTCAGTCATACCGCTACAGCAGGTCCCGCTGCGGCTCGGAAAAGGCCGGGTCTGGGAATTGGTGATCTCGACGAACGACCCGCTCTACGGTGGAAAAGAGAAGGCGCGCCTTGATCCTGCCGGAAATAAAATCGTCCTGACCGGACCGGAGTTAATCGTGTTATGCGAACAGGGAGCGGCCAATCCTGAGACGGACCGCGCAAAATGACGCCCACTGAAAGGATAATGAAGAAATGACACCCGGACCCCGCATACCGAAATCAACCTACCGCCTGCAATTCAATCGGCATTTCCGCTTCAAAGATGCGACTCGAATCATCCCTTACCTTCAGAAACTCGGGATCAGCGACATTTATAGTTCACCGTTCTTTCGCTCGCGCCCGGAAAGTGATCATGGGTATGACGTCAGCAACCACAACGAATTACATCCGCCGATTGGCTCGAGAGAAGATTTCGACGCCATGGTTGCAGCTCTCAAAGAGCACGACATGGGTCAAATTGTCGATTTCGTTCCCAACCACATGGGAATCATTGATCCGCAGAATGAGTGGTGGATGGATGTCCTGGAGAACGGCCCCAGCTCAAGATTCGCTCAATTCTTCGACATTGACTGGGATCCGCTAAAAGAAGCTCTTCGCAACAAAGTCTTGCTGCCGGTTCTCGGCGACCAGTACGGCAGAGTCCTTGAGCGCGGCGAATTCCATCTTCAATTTAAAGAAGGAGCCTTTTACCTGAATTATTTTGATTGGGTCTTCCCGCTCAACCCGCGCACGTACCATTTTTTGCTTCGAGTCGCGCTGGAGAAGTTAGGCCAATATTCGGACGAGGATATGTTTCTGGACCTTGAGAGCATTCTTACGGCCCTCGAATATCTTCCTACACGGACTAACACGGACGAGGAAAAGATTCGTGAAAGGGCCAGAGAGAAGGAAGTGGTCAAACGGCGCATCTCGCGGCTCTGCAAAGAGTGCCCGCAAGTTGAGGAAGCAATTGGACTCGCGATGCGGCACCTCGAGGGTCAAGTCGGTGATCCGCACTCCTTCGATCAACTCGACCAGCTGCTCGATGCCCAGGCCTACCGCTTGAGCTTTTGGAAGGTTGCCGCCGAGGAGATTAACTACCGGCGCTTCTTTGACGTTAACGACCTTGCGGCGATTCGGGCGGAAAACCCGATTGTTTTCGACACGATCCATAAATTACTTTTTGAACTCCTGGCAAACCGCAGCATTACGGGGTTGCGCATCGACCACGTCGACGGTCTGCGGGATCCAAAACAATACCTTACCTTATTGCAACAGCGTTACGCTGAATTGGTGGGTGGCGATTCGGCCGAGACCGGGTTAAGCCTCTATCTGATCGTGGAAAAAATTTTCTCCGATAACGAAAAGCTGCGGCGAGACTGGCTTGTTTACGGAACGACCGGCTATGATTTTACCTCGGAAATAACGCAGCTGCTGGTGGACGCTACGAACGGCGAAAAATTCTCCAGAATCTATCGGGATTTCATTGAACGTCATGTCCACTTTGAATCGCTGATCTACGAGAAAAAGAAGCTGGTTATGGATGTTTCTCTAGCCAGCGATATCGAATCGCTTGGCCACAGGCTAAGCGAGCTCTCTGAGCGGGACCGGTTGCACAGGGATTTCACGCTGGATTCCTTGAGGACTGTGGTTCGCGAATTGGTCGCGTGTTTTCCGGTCTATCGCACCTACATCAGCGCTGAGAATGGAGTTTCAGAAGCGGATCGGCAGGTGATTCTTCGCGCCGTGCGCGCTGCCAAACGACGCAATGCGGCAACGGACACTTCTATCTTCGATTTTCTGCGAGACATCCTCCTCCTCGAGAAATTTGGCGATTCCGATGGCGAGGCGGATCGTTTGCGGCTGGAGTTCATTTCCAAATTCCAACAATGCACCGGCCCGATCATGGCGAAGGGTTTGGAAGACACTGCGTTCTACATCTTTAATCGCCTGGCCGCACTCAACGAGGTCGGAGGGAGCCCGCAACAATTCGGAATCAACCTGGAGCGCTTTCATGAAAAAAACCGTGCTCGACTGGCGGAGAGTTCCCGATCTCTCCTCGCTTCGACGACACACGACACAAAACGCAGCGAGGACACGCGAGCCAGAATGGCAGTGCTCAGTGAAATGCCGGACGAGTGGCAAAAATGGATCTACGAATGGCGTGATTTGAACTCTGTCTGGAAGAAAAATTTAGAAGGCGATTCGGCACCGAGTGCCAATGAAGAGTACCTGCTCTATCAAACCCTCTTAGGCACCTGGCCTTTTTCGATGGAAGAAGTCAACCAGGAGTATGTGGAACGGATGCAACGTTACATGCTGAAGGCCATCAAAGAGGCGAAGGTGAATAGCAGCTGGATTCGACCAAACGAAGACTGGGAAGAAGCTGTAAAGGAATTTACCGCCCGTACGCTCGGACCAGATCACGGGTTCCGGTCCAAATTCGAACCGGCTGCGGCCAAGATTGCCTGGTATGGGATGTTAAATTCGCTCGCTCAAACCATCCTGAAGTTCACTGTCCCGGGTATACCCGATATTTATCAGGGCACAGAACTATGGGACTTCAGCCTGGTCGATCCCGACAACCGTCGCCCTGTGGATTTCCAATTGCGTGCACGATTTCTCGAGGAAGTGCAAAATGAAAGCGTCGAGAATCTCTTCAAGAGCTGGCAGGACAGTCGCGTCAAAATGTCGGTTACGACGCGACTCCTGCGCCTTCGGCAGCAAGCGCCGGCATTATTCGAAACGGGCGGCTATCATTCGTTTTACGCCAATGGCGAACTTGCTGATTGCTGCGTCGCGTTCTCCAGAGAACTGGACAGGCAGATGATCCTGGTCATCGTGCCACGCTTCACGACCCGTCTCGGAACGGCAGAGTCCGGGTGCGATTGGCAAGAAACCGAACTCCTCATTGATAAAGCTCTACCGGCGATGGTGGATCAGCTAACCGGCCGCGCGATTAAGCCCGGATCAGATACGCTCCCGCTCAAGAGTCTCAATGCATTCCCGTTTGCGGTTTTTCACAATCTGCTTGATGACTCACCCGCAAAATAAGGGTCGTCGTTTTCCTCAATCGTCCTCGTCCTCATCGTCGTCCTCGATTGAACGGGGAAGGTGGCCGGATCCTCCCTCGTTCACGCTCCCTTGCCCGTCACGGCAGAGTTCTGACCGCAGGCATCGGAGGCCGAGGCCGAGAACGATTCGCGAAGCAACAGCGGAGCATCAATAGGAAACCATGTATTAAGGCGGCTAAGTGGCGGATATCCCAAATCGTTTCCCTTGGGTAGCACGAGTGAAGGCATCAACTTCAAGCTATCCCAGTCAGGAACGGCATCTGGTGGGCGTTTCAGGGGGCGTCGATTCGCGCGTGTTACTTCATCTCCTGCCAATGATCGGTTTTCCTGATTTGGTCGTATGCCATTTGAATCACAATCTGCGCGGAACCGAGAGCACGGAAGACAGCAAGTTTGTCTCCGTGCTCGCTCGCCGGCTCGGGTTGCCACTTCACCTGGAGACGCTGGCAGAATTGCCTGAAACAGGTTCGCTTGAGTCGGCGGCGCGCGAAGCACGACTTCAATGTTTTGCTCGAGCCGCAGAAAATTTCTCGACCTCTTCTCTCCTGTTGGCGCACCACGCGGACGACCAGGTAGAGACATTTCTGTTTAACTTGTTCCGCGGCACCGGATCGCTCGATAACGCCTCAATCAAAGCGCAATCTCAGATCACCGTCGGGACCCGAAAGCTCTGGGTTCGGCATCCCCTGCTTCAGGTTTGGAAAGAAGAAATATACCAATTTGCGACGGCTTACAGTCTCGAATTTCGCGAAGATTCCACCAACTTGAGCCGGCAAATGGTCCGCAATCGCTTCCGGCACGACCTGATTCCTGAGATCGAAAGAGTGATGGGGCGGCCGGTCCGGCGCGCGCTCTTACGCACCATTGAGCTCGCCGCCAGCGAAGGCGAGTTCTTAAGGTCACTGGTGCCGGAGGTCGAGAGCCAGCAGGCGGAACTCGACCTAGAAGCGCTACGGAAATTGCCCTTGGTGATCCAACGACGGACCATTCTGTCCTGGCTGCGTCACCACAAGATCAAGGATAGCGGCTTCGACGAGATCGAGGCGGTACGATCCCTGCTCGACCATTTGAATATCGCTAAAGTCAATCTGCCAGGCGGCGTCTTCTGCCGGCGACGGGCCGGTCGCCTGTTCCTTCAGCTTCCCGGCGACTCGACCGAGAAAAAGGAACGAAACGATGTAGCATAAGTATGTACCCGGAGGGCATTGGTCCTGAACCGGAGGGCCCCCCTAAGCGCTAACTTAACTTAAGGAAAAATCCTACCACGAAAGAGCGTATCCTGTCCCGCAGGGAGCAAACGAAAGTAGCTTGGCACGAAGTGCCTGGAAACAAGAGAAAAGTGGACCCGTCCCGGAGCAGACATTTTGAAGCGACAATTAATTTGACCCGCAGTTCACCACCGTCTCCGGGGATGAGTCGAGCTCAGCAAAACCAAACGCTGTTTCTTCACTTATGCGGTTGCCAAACAAAGTCTTGCTACCGCCAAAGAAAGTCAAATTAAACGTGGCGGTATCTAGTCAGACAAGGATGAAGTGAACTCCATATTTAGCGCGTTTTCTGGGAAGGATTCGTGATTTTAAAGGGCGAATACCGCCATATTTAATTTGACTTTTAGCTCCTTTTAGCACTCACTTCCCTGATGCTGGAATGGCACGATTCTTCCGCCCGGCTCGTCGGTCCTGGCGGTTCTATCCTCTTGCCCGACGACGACGAGATCAGCCGCAAACTAGCCATGCTCTTCGAAGGCCAGTGCGAAGGACTCGGCCCCACAGAAGCCGCCCGAAAATTCGGCTACAGTAAACAACGCTATTTTCAACTCTTGGAGCAATTTGAAGCTCAGGGTGCATTGGCTTTGCTGAGTAAAGCCCGCGGGCCAAAAACCAACTATCGGCGTACCGAAGAGATGGTGCGTCAGATCATTCGTCATCGTTTTTTGGATCCGGAGGCTTCGGCCGAGGTCATCGCCCAAAAACTCCAGCAAACTCACCACCTCATTAGTATTCGCAGTGTCGAGCGAGTCATTAGCGACTTCGGGTTGCAAAAAAAAACTTTACGCCGCCCGCCCTAAAACTGCACCCCAACAGATCGATACCAAACGCACCCAGCGTATACGACGCGCCGAAGCTTGTGACCCACCTAGCCTCGAGCGTCAGGTGCGGCAACTCTTGGCCGATAAGATTTCCGGTAACCAAGTGGGAATCTGGTTATTGGCGGCCGAGCACCTGCGCTTGGGCAGCTGGGATTTACTCTGCGCTTGGGCTCAAGCCAGCGGCCAAACAATCTGGCCGCGCATGGCTTTGCACCTGGTCCACGAGGCAGCGCTCTGTGTCAACGGAGTACGCAAAGACCGTTCCTTAACTCAGAAGGGCTTTGAGCTGGTGAACGGGCTGCCCTTTGTGCCTACCGATTTTGCCATTCATCAATTGCTGGCCAGCCATTCAGTCGCTGAGGCCCAAGCTCTCCAGGTGGCGCTGGGTAAGATCCGGCGCGCCAGCGGCCACTTCCAAGGTCGATTGCTCGGCATTGATCCTCATCGGATCAAGAGCTCGACCAAACGCCAAATGCGCCGCCACCGTTTCGATGCCAATCAGCAGGCGCTCAAAATGTCGCAATGTTTTTTCTGCCTGGATTTGGACAGCTCTCAACCGCTTTGTTTTACCTTGGCCTCGGCGGCGAGAACCGTGACCCAAGCCACTCCAGAGTTGCTCCACCTTAGTCGGCAGATCCTCAATCCCAGGCCCGATCAGACTCCGCTGGTAGTGGCCGATAGCGAGCATCACTCCATCGAATTGCTCGACGCAGTTCATCTGGATACTCCCTTTGAACTCTTGGTTCCAATGCGCTCGCCAAAACCCGATCCTGACGCTCTGCTCCCGGAGCGCTTCCAACCGCGCTGGGCCGGCTACGCCACCGCTAAAGAAGCCTTTCACCCGCAGAAAAGCCGCTCTTTGGAGCCGTATTACCGCTTCATTCAGCGTAGTGGAGAACGACCCGAGGATTATGAGTACGATTGCTTTCTGGCAACGGCTGACCGTAACGAAGTAGAAGCTCTCGCTCTCCATTACCCCCAACGCTGGCGTGTTGAGGAGTTCTTTAAATTTAACCAAGCCCTTGGTTGGCATCGAACCGGTACACTCAATCTCAATATCCGCTACGGACAGATGACCATGGCCTTGTTGGCTCAAGCTGCTATCCACCAGATGCGTCAGCGTCTGGGCCAACCCTTTTCTCACTGGGATGCGACCCATCTGGCCAGAGAAATCTTTGGTTCACTGGAAGGCGATATCCGCGTTAAGGATGATACCATTCTAGTGACCTTCTATAACGCCCCACAAGCTCAGCAGTTGCGCCAGCATTACGAAAATCTGCCCGGTAAACTCCGGCAGGAAGGCATCGAGCCCATAGTCCCCTGGCTCTATGGCTTTCAGCTCGATTTCCGTTTCCGATAGCCCGCTCTTCGAAAAGCAAAAGACAAATTAAAGGCCGAAGCAGCGCTGCAAGGTAAAACTACTACCGGGCTCCACGATGAGCCCGGTTGAGCAAGCTAGCGGCTGCGGGTCAAATTAATTGTCGCTTCAAAATGTCTGCTCTGGGACGGGTCCACTTTTCTCTTGTTTCCAGGCACTTCGTGCCAGGCTACTTTCGTTTGGTCCCTCCGGGACAGACTACGCTTTTTCGTTGTAGGATTTTACTTCAGTTAGTTAAGTTAGCGCTTAAAGGGTTTCACTCCGGTTCAGGGCCAGTGCCCCTCCGGGGTACTTCTCCGGAGAGGCACCCAGGCCTGAAAACCGTCTTCGAAATGTCCAAACTGCAAAGTAAGGCGTCTCGCCTTACCTCCGAAAAGGCGCAAAGCGGGGACGCTTTGCCTACAAGAAGTGGCAGCGTGCATAAGTGAAGCAGACAATCGTGGCGCTAAACACCTACGAAAACCCCGGGCTGAATTCAGGAGTCCCTTCGGGGCAAAAGAACCGTCTCAAACCCTCTTAACTGAGCGCCATTCCAGCCCGCAGGTAACGCCCCAGCTCAGTCGGATTACCGGATTAGAATCACCGTGAGGTTCTTGGGACCGTGGGCCCCCAAGACCAAAATGCGTTCAATGTCGCCAGTCCGACTCGGTCCCGTTATAAACGTGACAAAACTAGGGTAGTCGTCTCGGTACCTGGCCTGAAGCAGTTCAAAGGCTGCCGGCAGGTCTGGCACGAGTTGATTGATTTGAGCCACCACGACATGGTGCGGGGGCAAAACCGACAAAGCGCGCCCTCCCCCACTGTGCGATGTCAGCAGAATGGAACCGGTCTGGGCAACCAAAGCGTCACAAGCCGTGATGCCCACCGAACAGCGTTCCAGGGATGGCAAACCGGGTTGCTCCTCCACGTACCGTATTTCCAGTGCGATCGAGGGCAGGATTTGCTCCAATAGGGGGTGGTAGTGAGCCGCTCCCAAAGCCCATTGGTGTCGACTGCGAAGAGTCGCCAAGGTTTTTACGGCTTCCTCAACGCCGGCAACCAGCTGAAAGTCCGTTCTGAGTTGAAGGCAATTCTTTTCAAAAAGGGCAAGTTGCCCCTCCGCGTCGGGAGGCACCGCCGGCAGCCACGCTCTCGGTTGAATGGAATCCACCGGCGGAGGCGCACCATGGTGCCCGGCATCCCGGCGTGGCGAGGGTACCCGCAAAGCTTC
>JAFAKL010000411.1 GCA_019235445.1 Verrucomicrobiota bacterium
GGTGAAGCCCAACACTTTGTTCGCCCGGATAGAAAAGATGGGTTTGAAGCGACCCGCTTGAAAGAACGCTCAAGACTGTGAGGGGGCGCGAGGGACTTTGTAAGTGCCTAGTCCTGGCCTAGTCCTAGCCTGAAAGCCATCGAATAGAATAGCGTTGACGCTCAATTGGTTCGAATGGAGCTTCGCATTAATCGTCATAACTGTCACTGGTTCACGTTACTTCGCGCATGTAACGCGGATGCGTTTCAGTTGAAATGGCAGGAGTCGCTTTGAAATATGAATGAAACCAGTGGGGATGGTACCGCCTTCAGAAGCTCAGTCGGGCTGGCTTTTATAGGCGGTTATGCTGACGCATCGGGTTATTTGCTTGCCCGCACATTCACAGGACACCTTACGGGGAACTGTGTTCTAGCCGCAGTAAGTGCCGCTGGCAAGGACTGGTATCTCACGTTTACCCGACTCATGGCAGTGATCGCTTTTCTCGGTGGACTTTTTTACAGTTTAATACTTGATCGCTTCCTCCCCGTCCGCCTACGACAATACTCGCTAGTCATCGCGATGCTCACAGAGGTTCTACTTTTTCTGAGTGCTTCTCTTCTCTTAAGTAACAGGGCAACCCAGGAGTTGTTCATTTTGTGCATGTGTTTTGCCCTCGGTGTTCAAAACGGGGCTCTCCATAAGACGAACGGAATCAGTGTGCACTCCACCTATATGACCGGGATGGTTACCACGCTGATGCAAAAAGGCTTCAACTATTATTCCTCAAAGCAAAGTCATAAAGAAGAGTCTGCAAAAGACTCGACTCGTCTTAGTATCCAAGTTTTGGCACCGATGTGGATCTCTTTTATTTCTGGTGCTCTTACAGGCGCCGTGATTGTTTCCTCATTCCGCAGCATTGGTCTGTGGGCAGTCGTGTTGCTCCTGATCCTGTTAATACTCCTTGAATTGAAGCAGACACGTCAGACGATGTTGTTATGAACTTGGCCTTGTTGGCAGACCAGTGCAATTGGCATCGTCCTGGCAGGCATCCTGGCTAACAACTGGCAGTCATTCTCCTGCCATGCCTGTCAGGTAGGAGCCGATGACGAACTCTTGTCTTGCTCCTGAAGGAGTTTGATTCATTTGCCTTCCTGCATCCGCCGCGCATACATAATTTCAAACGCTTCTGGACTGATACTGATCTCTCCTCGAAAAGGATTGTCTAAGGCGGCCAGCAGGTAAATCAAAAGGCCCAGAAGCGCAGACAACAATGCCGTCATCCAAAGATGCATGCTCTGGCTCCGCATATCGAAAAACCAGGTTAGCGCTATGGTGAGAAACGCTCCAGCCAACACGACGATCCATAGTGGTCCGGCCAGGCCATCATTCACACTTTGCAATCGCCTTCCTCGTAATTCCGCAATCTGGGTAAACCCATGGTAAGCTTCCGCATAGATTGCTTTCTGGCCCTCTGTTGCCGGTTCGAATCGACTCAGGTTCCTCTGAAGAGCACTCAGCGTGACACCCTCGTCCTGTGGAACGATCCCTCGCCGCTGTTGGGGCCACGCAACGTCTATCACTTGGCGCGTGTATTGGCGCAGATTCGACTGAAGCTCCAGCCGATTCGGGTCAGGAAAACTGCTGACATCTCTATACAGAGCCCCAACCGCCGCCGCCTCTTCGCCGACCCTGGTTCCCACATCCGAGTAAGTCTGCCATGTCGCCACCGCGAGTAAGCCCAAGGTGATTCCGTAAAAGACGCAGACCGCGCCCAAGAAATAGCCAACCACCTCGTTATGCGAATGCCTGTCCCCGTGAATATGCCTCACCCATCCTCGTGTCGCGTACAAGCCGACCAGACCAACCACTGCTGTCACCGCGATTGTCAGCACTCCGAACAGCCAGTTTGGAAGGTCATATATCCAATACATGTTCATGGACGTGAGTCAAGATAGCAGTCTCCGAAGAGCATCGCAGCGACCAGATTGTTATCGTTGGTCTGCCTGATTACGGGTTGCTTGATTGCGGCGGCGTGGCGCTCAGCAAGGCCAAGGACCTGTTAAGGCCGATCACAGCTTATGGGTCTCTTGGCTGCGCTGGTGCCCATCCCCTTCGGTTTCTTGCTTTCCGTCCGGAAAGCGCGATCCGCGACCTCGACCGTCCATTGCGAAATCCGGAACCGGAATTTCGATCACCAGAGAGCTGGGACGAACAAGCATCTGAGTTTCTCGGGGTGATCGATAGCCCGGTGCCAGAGCAATCAGGCTCTCGATCACTCTGCGATGACGGGAGGCGGTATTGTGAGCTGTGCTGCTCATACCAAGTTGTATGCCAAAGATCGGGATCGAGTGCGAAACTAAGCTTGAAAAATTTTGGGAGTTCGTGAAATCCGATGCATAGAAGCCATGTGGTTCACGAAACGTATATGGTTGCTGATTACTTTTTGGGATAGTATGAAAGTCATCAACGCTGGATCAGCGCGGCGCAGGATCTACGTGCGCCAAAGGAGCGTCGCCACAAGAAAGGCCAAGCCGTGATTCCAGCCTTTGTCGCACTTTACCTTCTCACATCCGAACTATGGGTCCTGGGCCTGCGCTGGGCATCGAAAGGGAACTAAACCAATTACTCGGAAGGTGGAGAAGTATTCCGCTAACGGCATACTTTCCCTTTCCGCGCGGTCAGCCTTATTCCAAAAGCGGTTCGAAGTTCACCAGCCGCTAGGCCGGGTCTTTTGGAACGTTGTTTTGGGAGAGGCGTTCCGCTGCCAGTGTCAGGCCAACGCGCTCCTCCGAAGACAGGAATTTATCGAGATTCGCATGCGATGGCTTTCACGCCGGAGGCGAAATGCTCAACGGTTCTCGA
>JAFAKL010000420.1 GCA_019235445.1 Verrucomicrobiota bacterium
TTCAACCCCTGGATTTTCCGTTCGGGTAATTACAGCGGCCGTGCCGGAAGCTTCTACAGTGCTCCTTCTCGGCGTCGGCCTGCTTGGGCTAGGCGGCAGCTTGGCCTTGAACCGGAATCCTGTCCTAGGAGTTTCTGTGGCCCCCAAAGGCAGAACGCGTCTTTCCTGGTAACCTAGCTAAAGCCTGGAACGGGCTTAGCATTATCATTTATCTGGTCCTGGTTTGCGAAAGTTGACCAGGGAGAGCGCGGCGGGATTGAAGTTTTTGGGTTTGATCCAGGCGAGCTCGTTGGGTAGCGTGATCGAACGAGACCAACACGAGTGAACATCATTCGATTTTATGCCACTCATCTTTCAGGTAGACGATAAAGGCCGGGTGCGCCCAAAGATACAGTGCGATTCCTGCGGAGGGGTCGTTGAAAATTACGCCGACGGAGTTGCCCTGGTTGATACTAAAGAACTGAAACCCGGTGAAGTGACACAGCCTATTTTTCACTGCGTCCATTGCGAGGAGAAAGAGAAAGGAAAAGCGCCTCGCCAATCCATGCCCATCGATCATTTCATGCTCTACGTACTCAATAATATCCAGCTCACGCCGAATGCGCTCCAAGAAGCGAGACAAAGCTTGAGGTCTTTGTCGGGTCCCTAGTCGTAAGTACATTAACGATAGATCCGCTCTTTGACCATCTCAAGATAGCGAGGGATGTTGCGCACCGCGTCTCGATCATACTCTTTGATGTTTTCTTCCAACTCATCCCAATGAACCAGGTACGGTGAGGTTTTCTTCTCTTCACTCTTCTCCCCAGGCCGATACTGCCAACCTGCAAGCTTGCGCTCGGCCGTCCACCGGGCGTGTTCCATCCGGGCCAGGAGCTCGATTTCTGGATCGGCGAAATCCCGCGGGCATTTGAAGCGAGTGAGCTGTTCAAGAAATCATGAAGGAGAATGCGCACAGAAGATCCAATCCCGAAGTTGAGGCGGTCTCGCACAGTTGATTGAAAGTCCCTGGCTGACTATGGCAGAATTGCTGAGGCGCGAAAAAGATGTCCTGAACGTCCGACTTGATTCGTCGGAAAGAGGAAACAAAGGTATTTTGCAAACCGGAAAACCATGACTACAGGACATTCTCCCATTCACATTCATTCAGTGGACCCTTATCTCTTCTTCAACGGCCGCTGCGAAGAAGCGATCGAATTCTACCGCACCGCGCTGGGTGCCGAGGTGATAATGCTCATGCGTTTCAAGGACAGCCCGGATCCCGGCATGTGTGCCCCCGGAGTCGAAAATAAGGTGATGCACGCAAAGCTCCGCATCGGAAACACCATGGTGTTGGTTTCCGACGGTCGATGCGAAGGAGAACTGGAATTCCGAGGTTTTTCCTTGTCGCTCACGGTTCAAAACGAGGGGGAAGCCGACCGATTATTTGGTCTGGTGGCCGAAGGTGGACAGGTGCAGATGCCTCTGACTAAGACCTTCTTTGCACCGCGATTCGGCATGGTCGCTGATCGCTTCGGCGTATTATGGATGATCCTTGTCGCTGCTGAGAAGCCGGCCGAGACGAAGAATAACCAACCAGGATGATTGAGGATGAGCCGGATAAGAGTATTGGCAGGCACCCGTAAAGGAGCATTCATTCTGACCTCAGACGGCAAGCGTGAACGCTGGAACGTCAGCAACCCGCACTTTGCGGGCTGGGAGATTTATCACCTCAAGGGATCGCCCGCCGACCCGGATCGGTTGTTTGCCTCCCAGACCAGCGGCTGGTTCGGTCAGAAAATCCAGCGTTCCGATGATGGCGGCGAAACGTGGGAGCCGGTTGGCAGTGACTTCAAGTACGACGGAACTCCCGGTACTCACCAGTGGTACGACGGCACGCAACACCCTTGGGAATTCAAGCGCGTCTGGCATCTGGAACCCTCGCCCGCCGACCCCGACACCATTTTCGCTGGAGCAGAGGACGCTGCCTTGTTCAAGACGACAGACGGCGGCCATAGCTGGCAGGAACTTCCCGGCCTGCGTGGGGCCAAGGGGCATATTTGGCAGCCGGGCGCCGGCGGTATGTGTCTGCACACGATCCTCCTGGATCCCAGCCGGCCCGAGCGCATCTTTGTTGCCATCTCGGCTGCCGGTGTTTTCCGAACGGACGACACCGGTCTCACGTGGCGACCGGTAAATCGCGGATTGAAATCGCCCTTCGAAATCCCCGACCCGGACGCGGAAGTGGGGCACTGCGTCCACCGCATCGCCCTGCATCCCTCTCGCCCTGACGTGTTGTTCATGCAGAAACACTGGGACGTGATGCGCAGCGACGATGCCGGAGAATCCTGGCGCGAGATCAGCGGAGATCTGCCGTCCGATTTCGGATTTCCGATCGATGTTCACGCGAACGAACCGGAAACTATTTATGTCGTCCCCATCAAGAGCGACTCCGAGCATTTCCCGCCCGATGGAAAGCTGCGGGTGTACCGCAGCCGGTCGGGCGGACACGAATGGGAAGCGCTCACCAACGGACTGCCGCAACGCGACTGTTATGTGAACGTGTTGCGTGACGCCATGGCGGTCGATTCGCTGGACCCGTGTGGGGTGTATTTCGGCACCACCGGCGGGCAGGTTTACGCGTCTTCCGACAGCGGCGATACCTGGAATCCCATTGTTCGGGATCTTCCTGCCGTGCTGTCGGTCGAAGTGCAGACGTTTCCATGATCCGAGTGCTACTTCCTTATCATTTGCGCACCCTGGCGCGCGTCGAAGGTGAGGTACTGCTGGAGGTGAAAAGTCCGGCTACCCTGAACGCCGTGCTTGATGCGCTCGAGACATGCTATCCGGTGTTGCGTGGGACGATTCGCGACCAGACCACTTGGCGGCGCAGGCCATTTGTCAGATTCTTCGCCTGCAAAGAAGATCTGTCCCACCATCCGCCGAACGCAGCCTTGCCCGATACCATCGCCCTCGGCGAAGAGCCGTTCCTGATCATCGGGGCCATGGCAGGCGGCTAGGCTAGTGTTACTGTCGCCGAAATAGAACACCATGGCCACGCTTACCATTCGCAACCTCGATCCAGCGATTAAGGAGCGGCTGCGCTTGCAGGCTGCCCGTAATGGCCGTTCGATGGAAGCCGAACTCCGCGCGATCCTGACCGAGGCTTTCGGCACCGAGCGCAATCGCGAGATCAACCTGGCCGAGGCTATCCAGCGCCGCTTCGCGCCGCTGGGCGGGGTCGAGCTGGACCTCCCGGCGCGCGAGCCCACGCGCGAACCGCCTGCTTTCCGCTGATGTTCGTCCCTGACACCAACATCCTGTCAGCGCT
>JAFAKL010000444.1 GCA_019235445.1 Verrucomicrobiota bacterium
GCCGCGACTCCGCCTGCTCCATTTTTTTCTGTTTAGGTGATTCCTGCATTTTAAGAATCAGTTCCGCCAAAACACCCATCCCGGCAATCTCCAGAAAAGACTTACTCCCATTCCCGTCTCTAAATACCCCAAGGTCTAAATGGCGTATTTCGGCTTGATCCAGGCGAGATGCCAGCAGCTCGGCATCGGATGTCTGAGACAAGCAACGAGCGGTGTTGTTGGCTGTTCCAATTGGAAGAATGCTAAAAGGCTTGCCTTTCAGCTGTGGAGCGATGGATTGGACCGTTCCGTCGCCGCCGGCTATGATCACCCGCTCGGTTTCGGGTGAAAGGGTGCGTTGCCAATCAGGTTCCTGGATATGAATGTAGGTAAGGTCGTGTCCGGCGTGCAGAAAAACACGACGTAACTCGCTATCGTCGGCCTCCCCGCGGCAAGCGTCTGGATTGTGGATAAGGGTTATTTTCACAACTGGTGGATGGGACCAAGCCCTTTCTCTATTACGAACAGAAAATAAAGTCAGCTGGATATTCTGAGGTTTAGATATGCGTATTCTTGTTTCCAACGATGACGGAATTTACAGTCCAGGAATCCTGGCGCTCGCTGAAGCAGCGGCCCAATTTGGAGACGTGCGAATCGTAGCGCCAGATGTTGAGCAATCTTCGATGGGTGCCGCAATCACCGCCAGCCGTCCCCTTCGATTCCGGAAAACGCCGATCAGCAAGTTCGACGCTTATCGTGTCAACGGGACGCCTTCCGACTGCGTAGCCTTGGGACTCCATCTGTGGGGAGGCGCAGATCTCGTGCTCTCCGGCATCAACCTCGGTTCCAACCTGGGCAATTCGACCTGGCACTCCGGCACCTTGGCGGCGGCTAAGCAAGCAGTCTTGCTGGGAACTCGCGGAATCGCTCTGAGCACCCCGGTAGAGGATGATGAGCCGGAGTTCACAGAACTGGCACCTTCCGTCACAAAAGTGCTTCAACTCCTTATCCCGCGGCAGCAACCGCGTTTGTTGAACGTAAATCTGCCTCTGAACGCGAAAGGGATGAAGTGGACGCGCCAGTCGGTCAGGCATTATGACGGTAAAATCATCCCGGACAAAGACCCCAGGGGGCGAGAACATTTCTGGTTCACGGTGACTCCTTTGGAAAAGGCTGAACAAGGCACTGACCGCTGGGCGATCGAGAACGGATGGATCTCCATTACGCCGCTTCGACTTGATCTTACCGACGAAGCCGCTCTGAGCGCCACGCTGGAAAGCACCGGGGAGACTCCTGCGAGCGGACGATAGTGAACCCAGCCAGGGTTGATGTCTCAGTTCACTCTGCGCCCGGATAGGCCATGGCCGTCATTCAAGCATTCTCTGCCTGGCGGGGCCAAGTCTCTGCGATCAGCGGTCCGGGATTGGTCGAAGGATTCGTTGCGCAGCGCAACAACGACCCTGCGAGTTAACAGTTAACTTTTGTGCGGAACGAAAGTCTCGACCATGTCTTTCACTGCGCCCCGAATCATCCCCGCGCGGGCCGAGTCGTGGAGCAACGATTTACTGAAATCCATTGCTTGTTTGAAGGTGATGTGAGGCGGTAGCGGCGGCACTTCCGGATCGGTCACGGCTTCGATGACAACCGGCCGGTTTGCTGCCAGAGCCTCGTCCCACGCCGGGCCGATGTGTTCGGGTTTATCGACTCGCAGACCTGTGAGGCCCAGCATCTCGGCGTAGCGGGCGAAGTGGAACTCCGGTACGTCCTGGCTGGGCTGGAACTTCGGATCCCCGTTCATGACCCGCTGTTCCCAAGTCACCTGGTTGAGATCGCGGTTAGCCAAGACCAGGACAATCAGCCGCGGGTCACTCCAATCCTCCCAATATTTGGCGATGGTCACCAGCCCGTTGATGCCGTTCATAAGCATTGCGCCGTCACCGACGAGAGCGATCGCGACGCGCTCTGGCCAGGCGAACTTGGCGGCGATGGCATAAGGCACGCCCGGTCCCATGGTAGCCAGATTGCCGGAAAGAGTCGCCATCATTCCCCGCCGAATTTTTAGATCGCGTGCGAACCAGTTTGCGGCGCTGCCGCTGTCCGAAGTGAGAATGCAATTTTCGGGTATTCGCGGCGAGAGCTCCCAAAAGACGCGTTGCGGGTTGATGGGGTCGGCTGAGTTCATCGCCCGTGCCTCGAGCACCTTCCACCAGTCGGCGATGTTCTTGTCGATCGTCTCGCGCCAGGATCGGTCAGTCTTGCGGGTAAGAAAGGGAATCAGCGCGCGCAAGGTTTCCCTGCTGTCCCCCACCAGTGGTACCTCCATTGGATAGCGCATGGATAACAATTTGCCGTCGATATCGATCTGCACACCTCGAGCCTGCCCTTCCTTAGGAAGAAACTCGGAATAGGGGAAGGAGCTGCCGATCATCAACAGCGTGTCGCAGTTCATCATTAGATCCCAACTGGGCTTAGTGCCAAGCAACCCAATGGAACCACAGCAGCCTGGAGCATCATCTGGGATCACCGCTTTGCCCAGCAAAGCCTTGGAGACCCCGGCCCCCAGGAGGTCGGAAATCTGCAGAACCTCGTCTGTTGCCTCCAGGGCTCCTGCTCCGACGAGGATGGCCACCTTCTTCCCGGCGTTGAGAACGTCGGCGGCCCGGCGTAAATCGTCGTCAGTCGGGATAACGCGCGGCTTGCAAAAACCTACGCCGCTGAAAAGCGTTCCATGCTCCCGAGGCGGTTCCTCATAGGCCTCTTCCTGTAAATCGTTAGGCACGATAAGGCAGGTTACCGTGCGCTCGGCTTTGGCAATCCGGATCGCACGATCTACCAGATGGCGCATCTGGGGGCCGACCGTAGCCATATGAACGTAATCACCGGCGACATCTTTGAACAGTGTGAGCAGATCCACTTCCTGCTGGTAATTGCCACCCATAGCCGTACGCGCTTGCTGCCCGACAATCGCTACCACGCTCTGATGGTCCATTTTGGCGTCATAAAGGCCGTTGAGCAGGTGGATAGCACCGGGTCCGCTGGTGGCTAAGCAAACGCCTACTTCCCCGGTGAACTTGGAATGGGCGCAGGCCATAAAGGCGGACATCTCCTCGTGACGGACCTGAACATAATTCACCTTGTCCCCGGCGCGCCCGATGGCGCCAATAATGCCGTTGATCCCGTCACCAGGAAATCCATAGATTCGCTGAATGCCCCATTCATTGAGACGTTGGATCAGGAAATCGCTGACGGTGGTACTCATGATAATTCATGATCGCTGCCGAATGGGCAAATGCGTCTGCCCGACTGAAAGAAAAAGGAATAATCTCGGCCATGAACCCGACTTCCAATAGATTAGAGGAACGGGTACTATATGTCGAAAAGCGATACATTCTCCGGCTTGCTTTTGCGACTACTGGCTTCTCTTTTCGTGATGCCAGTAAACGAACGCCAATCCAGCGGTGAGGAACAAGAATTCGGCCGGGTAGAGGAGAGCACGCTTACCTAATGACAGACCGGCCCTGCGCGCCAAGCCAGGCCCCGATCGTTATCCTAACTTCACAAGTTCAATGGGTGTGATCCGCAGGTCAGAATTTCCCAGAACCTTGGATTCCCTTTCTTTCCATCAGCTCACGCTCCCGGGCGCCGTCTGAGGCCCTGGCGCGTTTTGCTCGGTTTTGCTCGATTTCTGCGCTTTAGAGGATGTCCACTTCTCGAGTCATGAATCGCCTACCGTGATTTTTCATCGAATGGCCTCTGGTTCACGCGATCCCCTTCGAGCGGATAACCGGCGTCCTCCCAATCTGCTATTCCAGCTCCATAGTGCCCGACGCTGTGAAACCCGTGTTCGACTAGTGCACCAAGTCCGTGACTGGTATAGCGGCGCCGCCGCGTATTTCGGCTGGATGCGCGAAGCGAAGAGGGAGAACACCATTGCGGTAAGTAGTGTTGCTCCCAAGGGCAACGCCGCGATTAGAGTCCTGATGTCCTGAATTGTAGGGATCGCTATCGTAGCTATAGGAAAGCAAGATCATGGTACCGCGCGTACCGTTTTGATAATCGATAGTAGGAAAACATTTATTTAATGGATTTGCCACATTGACGATACTCAGAGAGGTAAAATCGTCGCCTCCCGCGAGCGTATATCCGGAATATTTCCCGAACTGCCCTGGGCCCCGATCGCTATTCCACCAATGGCCGTCGGTGTTACTTGACCTCGTTGCGGGAAAGCATAAGCGGCCGAGGGGAAGAGAATAGAGGCAAGAATCAGCCATTTCATGGAGAACTGTGGTTCCTTAAATCCGCGGGAGCGTAGCCTGTCCCGGAGGGACCAAACGAAAGTAGCCTGGCACGAAGTGCCTGGAAACAAGAGAAAAGTGGACCCGTCTCGGAGGGACGGTTGATCTGCTCACTAGT
>JAFAKL010000026.1 GCA_019235445.1 Verrucomicrobiota bacterium
GCCCGGGAGGTAGCTGTCTCCGGCCCGATACGATTAGAAAGGCCGAAGAAAATGATCGCGGTGGTTCCGATCGATTACTTGAACGCCTTGGCCCAAAAGGCGCTTCAGGTTGCCTATGGGATATCGGAAGATATCCATGTTGTGCATATCCAAGAAGAACAAAGCGCCCGTGACCTTTCCAGCCAATGGCGCCTTGACGTGCAGCCATCCATTGAACAAGCGGGGTTGCCGAAACCGAATGTGGTAATTCTTAAGTCACCTTATCGTAGAGTCATCACGCCGATTCTTAATTATGTCTGGGAACTCGAAGGCAAACACCCGGACCAAACAATCGCTGTTCTGGTTCCGCAGCTGATTGAAGCGCGCTGGTATTATGGTCTGTTGCATAACCGGCGGGCGGACATTCTCAAGAGTGTGCTTTTGCTCAAGGGGCGCAACCGTATCCTGATCATCAATGTCCCGTGGAACCTGGAAAAGGAACTTCCCGACAAGGTTTTTGGCCGAAAAGAACTTCGGGACCTGTTCCGTGCCTGAATATTTCCAGAACAGAGGCCTCCCACTGATGAGACGATGCACAAACGCGTGGCGTTCGCCTGTCTAGGGCGCAGATTCCATGGCCAGAACACACCGAAAGCCGATGAAAGCGCCGCGATAATCGGGTGTAACGTAGTCCCGGCAAGATTCGAGCAGGAAGGCGGCGTTGTGCGAGTCCCACGACGCGCCGCGCAACACGCGGTGAGTATTCTCCGCATTGTACCAATCCTCACACCACTGCCACACGTTGCCTCCCATATCATACAGCCCGTTCTTATTGGCCGCGAAACTGCCGACGGGACTCGTTCGCGGATATCCATCATTGTAACCTTCGATCACGGACCAGTTCGACGGTTCGCTGCCAATCCTCGACTCCATGCCGCAGTAATTACCGGCGCCAACCGGCGGCGGCCACCCCGAGCCCCAGGGATAAAGTTTTATCTGGCGGTTTTTCTCTTGCGGCGTAATTCCAGGTTCAGAGTCCAAGCCAACTGCCACGCTCCATTCCTGGTCGGTCGGCAGCCGGTATTGCATGACCTCCGGCAACGCCCCGGAAGCGTGCTCTCGTTTGGTTAGCCATTGACAAAACGCCTTCGCATCTGCCCAACTCACTCCCACCACCGGATGGGTAGCGTCCTGTTTGAATCCTGGGTCCTTCCAAGTCGCCCCTCTTTGCTGCCAACCATCGCTTCCGAGCGACCACATGTCTTCCGTTGCATCGTACTCCTCGCTGTCGACAAACGCACGAAAGTCTTCCACCCGCGTGTCCCAGATGCTAAACAGCACTAGGGTCCCGGAGACTGGCACAAATCTCATTCCAAGGCTGTTCTGCCAAGGCTGTTCTTTAGTGGCCTTGGCAAAAACTTCGCGGGCCTGTTCTTCGGGCGATCGGTTGGCGATTGGAAGTTGATCTGCGAACGCCAACGGATTGAGGAAAAGGCTTCCCAGGAGTGCGGCCAGGAGACGGAGTGATCTTCTTCCCGAGCGAGCGCTAGTGGTCTTGCGGCGCTCTCCGAACCTGAATGGGGCTAAAGCAAATAGCACCCCTAATGGTTTCATAGTTCGGTCGCACAGCAAGCTGGAAATCAAGTTTCGGACGGTTGGGCAAACAGGAATACAATGTTATTTCCACGTTTTCAGCGCGTCTCGGTCTTTTGTTCTTCTCCTGGCGCTGCGCCCATAAAGCGTTAACTTATCGCAGCGGCAGGGAGGTGCCGTGACGCATTTATCCCGGAGGGATTAAAACGAGGGTAGCCTGGCACGAAGTGCCTGGAAAAAGAAAAAAGACGCCTCTAGTCCCGTAGGGACGGTTGATCAAGGTTTCCTCCAAATGTGCCATTCTCCTTTCCTTGGTCTCGGTGGCAGCGGAAAGAATAAAAAAAAAAGAACACACACACGCGATTGCGCGCGCTTTCGAGGACGAAAAAAGGACGATTTTAAGCTCATCGGAACGCCGACACACATCCATGCGCAGGGCTCCATCGATCTTGCCTCCAGAGGGTCCGAAGCCGTATCAATAACCGTATGTGGACGAACGATTCCCCCGGGACAGGTCTAACTTCGGAAAAGACTCTTTTCGGCACGATGCCGGACGGCTCAAAGGTAGACGAGTACACCCTCGCCAATGCCCATCAGATGAAGGTGAGCATTTTGAGTTACGGCGGCATTCTCCAGTCGATTGTGGTGCCCGACAAGCGCGGCAAACTGGCCGATGTCTCTTTGGGTTTCGACAGACTGGAAGATTACCTTCAGCCCAACCCCTACTTTGGCGCGATCGTCGGCAGGTTCGCCAACCGGATTGCCAAGGGGCGCTTTGCCTTAGACGGCAAACCTTACCAGATCCCGATCAATGATGGACCAAACGCTTTGCATGGGGGGCCGGAAGGATTCGATAAAAAGCTTTGGGAGGCGAGGCCTGTCACCGGCGCAAACTGGGTCGGGGTCGAGCTGACTTATCTTTCGCCGGACGGCGAAATGGGTTTTCCCGGGAACTTGAGAGTGACCGTGCGTTATACCCTTCATGAGGACGACCGGCTCCAAATCCATTATTCCGCAGTGACCGACAAAGATACCGTGGTGAACTTGACCAATCACACCTATTTCAACCTGGCGGGCGCCGGGAGTGGCACGGTGCTCGAACAGGTCGCGCAGATCAATGCCGACAGATTTACTCCGGTGGATTCGTCGCTCATCCCTACAGGCGAGGTGCAGCCAGTGCAAGGTACGCCCCTGGATTTCACTGCTCCGATGCCGATCGGTGCTCATATTCAGGCCAATGACCGCCAACTCAAATACGCGGAGCCCAAACAGGGCGGCTATGATTTTAACTGGCTACTGAATCATCGTGGCGATCTAGAGGCGCTGGCGGTGCGAGTCGCCGATCCGGAATCCGGTCGAACGATTGAAATGCACACCACCGAGCCAGGAGTCCAATTCTACTCCGGCAACTTCCTGACAGGGACGCTGAAAGGGAAACAAGGACTGACCTACGCCCACTGGGGAGGCTTCACCTTGGAGGCGCAGCATTACCCCGACTCGCCCAATCAGCCGCATTTCCCCAGCACCGTACTTTCCCCCGGAGAAGCCTACTCGCAAACCACGGTTTACAAGTTTCGGGCCAATTAAAAAAGAAGCAGCTAGGCTAGTGCTAGTGTACTGTCGCCGAAATAGCATGCCATTCGCCGCAGGTCAGTTGGCTGCTTTTAAAGGCGCGAACGATGAGCATATCTAAATCGATAGTGACACTAGTGCACCAACTGCTGAGAAAACGGCAAATGC
>JAFAKL010000072.1 GCA_019235445.1 Verrucomicrobiota bacterium
TTCGACTGGCGTCCATACGAAGTCGCCTTTTTTGACGAAGCCGTGATCGACCAGATACTGAGCCAACCGGCGGCCGGCCGCCACATTATCCCCGCCGACGTAAGCGTCTCGACCGCTGGTCTTGTCATCGGTGTTCATGATGATCACCGGAATTTGGGCTGCGTGCGCCTCGGAGATGACCTGAGTCAGGCTACCCGGGTCCGGCGTGCTGGTGACAATCCCTTTGGCGTGCGCGGAGATCGCCGCACGAACGGCTTCCTGTTGGGAGGGAACATCGCCACTGTGGAACGAGGTGCGCACATCATCCCCAGTGTCTTTGGCCCATTGCTCTGCACCCTGGAGAAAGAGAGTCCAGACCGGGTCGGCCGGTGATCCGTGCGAGACCCAGTAGTAGACCGGCTTTGTACCCTGGGCCAAACCAACGCAACTAATCGACACCATAGTGCCGAGAACGACCAGCGAGAGGGCTAATTTTTTAGACATGGCTTTTCTTCTTCCGGAAATACTTCGATCCAGTCCCGGCTATGTTAGAAAAAGAATCGGAGGCTTCTTATGAAACCGAAAAGGCTCGTTAGAACCTTCTGCGGTGATTAAGAAAGTGATGTGAATGGGGGTTTATGCCGGAGCGGCTCGTCAGCTTCGGTTGTCTAGGAAACAGCTGAATTCTCACATCAGGAGTCCTTTCCGCGACCCGTTCTGGATTGAAGTTCCTCGATCTTTTTGGAGGCCTCTGCCTTGGTGAGGGTGGAGTCAAACTCCTCGCCGGCTTCACGGCAAAGGGTCTGGAGATAAGAAATCTGCGGTCCCGTCATGGGTTCTTGACCTGTGACCCATTGCTCAGGCGGCTTTTCAGGATTCGGCGTGATATCGGTACTCATTCCTGTAAATTCGCGGGACGGACCCGTAAAGGTCTGCTCTTCCACGGTAAAATTCAGCGGCCAACAGGAAGCCGGCTCGCATTACCGCACGCCACGAGCCGGTCCTTGTGCTGAAGGCGACTTACTTCAGGAGACCGGCTTGCTTAACGGCCCGACTTACCGCCGCCTGGCTCTCCTTGAGTGCTTGTTCCACCGTTTCCTTCCCCGCCAGCGCTCCGGAAATATTTTGGCCCACCACCGTGCCAAACGACTGAAATTCGGGGATACTGATAAACTGAATTCCGGTGTACGGCACCGGTTTAATGCAGGGATTGGTCGGGTCGGCCGTCTGCATGGCTTTTAAGGTCACGGGAGCGAAGGGAGCCGCTTTCTGGTACTCCGGGCTGTCGTAGGTCGACTTGCGCGTGCCGGGTGGCACGGTCGCCCAGCCGGCGTCCTCAGCGACCATCTTGATGTATTCCTTGGAGGTGGCCCATTCGGCGAATCTCTGGGCGCTCTCAGGCGCCTTGGATTTCAACGGGATGGCGAAGGCCCAGCTCCACAACCAACGCGAGCCGTTGGGCGTCGCGGCAATGGGCGCGTTGGCAAATGCAACTTTATCAGCCACCTGCGACTGGCTCTGGTCGTACAAGGGACCGGCGCCCGAAGTAGCGTCGATCCAGAGGGCGGCCTTGCCGCTGGCAAACAACGTCAGGTTCTCATTGAAACCGTTGGCGCTGGCTCCCGGCGGCCCGTCGGCTTTCAGGAGGTCCACGTAGAATGTGATCGCTTTCTTCCACTCGGGGGTATCGATGGTGGGGTTCCATTTGGTGTCGAACCAAGTGCACCCAAAGGTGTTGAGGAGGGTGTCGACGTAGGCCATGTTTTCCCCCCAGCCGGGCTTTCCACGCAAGGTAATGCCGTAAATCCCCTTGGCTTTGTCAGTCAGCGCGTCGGCAAACTTTTTGATGTCGTCGTAAGTGGGCTGCTCTGGCATGGTCAAGCCCTTCGCCTGCAAAAGATCCTTGCGGTACATGAGCATTGAGCTTTCCCCGTAAAAGGGTAAGGCGTAGAGCTTGCCTTCATAAGACAAGCCATCACGGATGCCTTTGAAGACATCATCCACGTCGTAGTTTGAGGGCAGGTTAGTCATTTCCTTGAGCCAGCCCCGCTTGGCAAAGATGGGCGTTTCGTACAGGCCGATGAACACCAGGTCAAACTGGCCGCTGCCGGTCGACACGTCGGTGGTAACGCGTTGCCGCAACACATTTTCTTCCACCACCACCCAATTCAACCTGATGTCCGGGTTAGCGGTTTCGAATTTGGGTGAGAGCTTTTTGAGCTCGATCATTGCTGGGTTGTTAACGGTCGCGATGGTCACCGTCTTCTGCTCAGCGATGGCGCTAGCACCGATGAGCACGACGGTCATAAAGATTGCAAGATGCCTTTTCATGAGTTCTTGGGGAGAGCGTTCCAGGGGTTGAGTGCATCTGTCTCTTAGCAGGCTTTCGCCCACGATTCAATAATTTCGCGTATCAAACACTAAAACGGCGCGTTAAGTCTTGAGCAAGGGGGCGGGCGGGAACTCTGTTGCGGAAGTCTCTCCCTGGCGTGGATTTAGAATGGCCGAAGCGTCAACAAAAATACAAGGGGTGGATCTTGCGGTGGATGCTTTCCTGGACATTTCGAAGACGATTTTCAGGCTGAGGTGCCTCCCCGGAGAAGGTACCCCGAAGGCCACTGGCCCTGAACCGGAGTGAAACCCCCTTAAGCGCTAACTAACTGGACTTAAGGAAAATCCTGAGAAAGAGCGCAGCCTGTCCCGGAGGGACCAGACGAAATAGCCGTGGCACGGAGGGGACCAGACGAAAGTAGCCGTGGCACGAAGGGACCAGACGAAAGTAGCTTGGCACGGAGGGACCAAACGAAAGCAGCCTGTCCCGGAGGGACAAAACGAAAGCAGCCTGTCCCGGAGGGACGAAACGAAAGTAGCCTGGCACGAAGTGCCTGGAAACAAGAGAAAAGTGGACCCGTCCCGGAGCCCGGAGGGACGGTTGATCTGCTCACTAGTCCCAAAAATATTTTTCG
>JAFAKL010000298.1 GCA_019235445.1 Verrucomicrobiota bacterium
CAAGGTGGGGCGAGGACGACGACGAGAGACGTAGCAGAGCCGTTCCTACCGAGCGAGAAGGGCGAACGCTTCCTGATATTTCTCGGTGGTCTTTCTGATGATTTCCGGAGGGAGATGCGGCGCGGGCGCGGTTTTATCCCAGGCGAGCGTCTCAAGATAGTCACGAACAAATTGTTTGTCGTAGCTGGGCGGACTTTGACCGGCCTGGTAGGTGCCGGCCGGCCAGAACCGGGAGGAATCAGGAGTCAGACATTCGTCGATCAAAAGGAGTTTACTCTCATGAAACCCGAATTCTAACTTGGTGTCTGCAATGATGATGCCGTGGGCGGCGGCGTGAAGGCTGCCCTCCCGATAAATGGCGAGACTGCGATCCCGTACCAGGGCCGCAATTTCGGGTCCGAGAATCTCGCAGCACCGCTGCCACGAAATATTTTCGTCATGGCCGGACGCAACCTTAGTAGCCGGCGTGAAGATCGGTTCAGGCAATCGTGCGGCTTGTTGAAGACCGGGGGGTAAATGGATTCCACATACGGTTCCGGACTCGCGATATTCCTTCCATCCCGATCCGGCCAGGTAACCGCGAACGACGCACTCAATCGGAAGCGGAATCGACTTGCGGACGAGCATCGAACGGCCCCTCAGCAATCGTGAGTAGGATTGCAGATTTGTGGGGAACTCTTCGAAATTAGCCGAGATGAAATGATTTGGGACCAGATGGAATTTCTGAAACCAAAAGGCCGAAAGCTGAGTCAGGATCTCTCCCTTACCGGGGATCGGATCGGGAAGAATGCAGTCAAATGCGGAAATGCGGTCGGTGGCTACGATGAGGAGCGTCTCTTCAAGATCGAAGATTTCGCGTACTTTTCCAATCCGGATCTTTTGGAGGCCGGACAGAGCGACGGACATCACGCCGCTCATCAGCAAACCTTTTCCAGAAGTTGAATGACTTTGAGTTCTATTTCCGGCAGCGCCTCGAGGGAGGAACGGAGATGGAGATCAGACACATCCCAATAATCAATCTGATCGGCCCAGGCCGGAAATTGATTAATCATCATCTGGAAATGCTCTGATCGATCCATCGCTACGCGATGATTCGATTTGAGCAAGTCATCTTCAGAAAGCTGGATCCGCCCCGCGCGCGTATGCCGGAGTTCGATTTGCCGGGTATGAAGGGCCTCGGCTGTGTGGGTAGACAGATGGCCATCCACCAGGTGAACAGCTAGCCCTCGCGAAAATGCGGTCCAAGGGATTTGCCGCTTCTCAGCATGATAATTGAAAACAGCTTCCGCAAACCGGCTACGGTAGAAATTACCGGTACAGATGAAAAGGATCCGCCGATGTGTACTCTGGGTCGCTGAAGGTTCAGAATATGGGTCCACAAAACTACAGTTTCGTTGGTTTCGATCGGTTGACATGCCTGGATCTTTTTCCGCTGCCTCGTTCCGGACAACTCCGGCAAGATCCGTTTCCGTGCAACTTGAGAATCCGAACTGTTCCGAAGGAATTTGCTTATTTGCCGGAATGCCCCTTAATTCCACAGCGAATGAGTTTTCAGGATCTTGGGGTGCAAGAAGCATTGGTGCATGGCGTGCAATCCCTGGGTTTCAGCGAGGCCACACCAATTCAGGAGAAATGCATCCCACTGATTCTGCAGGGAAAAGATGTTGTTGGATCAGCACAGACCGGAACGGGAAAGACGGCCGCATTTGCGCTTCCGGTTTTGACTCTTCTTCGCAAACGTGGAGAGGCCAGGTGCCTGGTTCTGGAGCCGACGCGGGAATTGGCAATTCAGGTCGAGACCGCATTCCAGTATTACGCGCGATTCACGGACTTGGAGATTGGCGTGTTCTATGGCGGGGTCCGCTATGATCGCCAGAAGAGTATCCTGGACTTTGGGATCGACGTGATGGTGGCAACTCCAGGGCGGCTGTTGGATCTGCAGCAGCAGGGGGTGCTTAAGCTGGATTCGATCGAGATCCTGGTCCTCGACGAGGTCGATCGAATGGTCGACATGGGATTTCTTCCGGACGTCCGCCGGATTGTGCAACTTTGTCCGAAATCTCGCCAAACCCTGTTGTTTTCGGCCACGATTCCGCCAGAGATCGAGAGTCTGTGTTCGTGGGTGCTAAAAGATCCCGAAATCGTTGAAATCGGAGAACGCCGCTCTGTGGCTGAGACTGTGACGCACGCGTTTTATCCTGTGGCTTCAGCGCAGAAGTTTGATCTCCTCGTTTCCTTGCTTGAAGAGACGGAGTATCAAAGCGTCCTGGTGTTTACGCGGACGAAACAAACTGCCGACATTATTGCGGATCGGTTAAAGAGATTGAAGCACTCAGTGACGGTCCTGCATTCCGATCGAACCCAGAAAGATCGGATTACGGCGCTCGAGGGATTCAAATCCGGCAAATATGAAGTGCTGGTAGCGACGGATATAGCGGCTCGCGGGCTGGACGTGGTCGGTGTAACGCATGTGATTAACTACGACGTTCCGCTGCATCCGGAGGACTACGTCCACCGGATCGGGCGTACCGGTCGAGCCGAGCAGGTAGGAGACGCTTTCACGTTGGTCATCGCCGAAGAATTAAAAGCGATGTTGGATATTGAGAGGTTTATCGGCCAGAGAATTCCGCGCCAGAAACTGGATGGTTTCAATTACGTCTACACTGCTCTTTTTGAAGAGGCGAAGGGCCCGGTCAAACCAGTTAAAGGGTTTCGAACCAGCAAAGGTTACTCGTTCGGACGCTATGGTCGCTGAACAGGGCCTCACAATGATCTCGTCCTCGTTTTTCGTCCCCGATCCACTCCTGTGCTACTTGCGGGCTAAGATCTTATCCAGGGCATCGGAGATCCGATTTCCGCGGTTCAACTTGTCCCTCCAATTTTTTGGAATTGCAGTGATCCCAAGGTGCGCTCCGAGCCAGGCGCCGAGCATCGCAGCTCGTCCGGCACTGTCGCCGCCCGCCCTCAAAGTGGCCAGGATGGCGTTTTCGAAATGGTTTGAATGCCTGAGCAGGGCGTGAATGGCGGACGGAAAACTTTGGGGCAGAGGACAAGCCTGGCCAAAAGCCAACGTCGCCTGCATGACCTCGTTCACCGTCTCCTTCTGAGCCTCTCCTATTTTGTGGCTGATCTCCTCGGCCAGTCGCGGTTCGGCGGAGTTCGTTTGTTCTTCCGCGCGACGCAGTGCGGTGTGGACGTCGCCCCCGCGAAAGAACTCTGATAGCAGAAGAGCGTTGAACTTCATGTACGCTACGGTCTCATCTCTGTTCTGGCAGACGCGGGTTGCCTGTTCGACGACGGCTAAGAGGCTAGGATCCTCCCAATATCGGACGGTCAAAGCTGCCAGGCGAGAGGCGGCGGCCAAGTGGTCGTCGTCACCGCCCTGTTGAAAATCGTAGACCTCCGGGGGATTAGATTCGGCGAAAGCCTGAAAATGCTCCAGCGTATCGCGAGTGGCGTGATCGATGTACCCGGTGTAAACGTTCGGCCGAAAAGCTTCCACAAACCTGCGCCCAAAGCTTTTCGCATCGAACCGGCCATCTTTTGCCAGCGATTCAAGCAAAACCAACGCGCCTTCGCCGTAATGGGTCTGGTCCCCGGGTTTCTTTCCGAAATGATAATGACCTTCTTTGGGAGCTTCAAAACCGTAGATACCATGCGGGTAAAGTTGTCGGAGTTCATGGAGATCGTAGATCCAGTGGGTACCCAGAGCCGCAGCATCTCCGACAAACTGGCCCCACACAGCTCCTCGGAGCCGGTCCTCGACGGTAGTATTCTCGCTTGTCATTCCTCCAATTGTAGCGCGCCGGGTGCCGGTGTGAAATGGAGTATTTACGGGATCAGCAAGGGAGAATCAGCCGCCTCAATTCATAGTTGGCTTTCCCTTCAGACCGGGTAACACTGGCTCACCCAAGCAAAGAGATTTTGACTCAACCCAAATGATTGTTGATGCGCAAGGCGAAGATTTTTAGTGCGGTTTTCTTACTGTGCTGTTTCGGAATCAATGCCGGTCTTGCAGAAACGTCCAGCCGGTCCAAGCATAAAACCTCGAGCAAACACGCGACGTCGGAAAAGCATGTAGCTTCGAGGAATCGGAGTTACAAACACCATTACGCCCGACGTCACCGGGCCAACAGGTTCCAAGGGCCAACGGTCGAGACGGCTCCTCAGGAGATTTTCCCGCCGGGCCACAAGTTCACGCCGGAAGAAAAGGCGGAGGCCAGCGAAATAGGCGTGATGGTGGAAAACGGGCTATGGAAGCAGGTTTTCAAAGTCGCGACCAAAGCAGGGAAAGAACATCCCGAAAGATGGTGGCTGCAGGCTGCCCGAGCGGCGGCTGCTTCGAACTTAAATCGGCCGAAAGACACCATCGAGGCAGTCAATGCAGCAATTCAGAACAATAGAGGCGACGCCAACCGGCTGAATCTGGCGCAACTTTACACGCTGAGGGCCAACGCGTACAGCAGGCTCGGACAGAAGGGCGCTGCCTTGGCTGATTTCCAGAGCGCGATCAAACTCTCGACAACCGATCCAATTTGCCGAGCCGGTGCCGCCTGGCTGTACGCCACGACGGCCGACTCTCAGATTCGGAGCGGAGCCAAAGCGGTGGCCCTGGCGACCGAAGCCGCAAAGCTGACTCGTTGGAAAGACGACACCGTCCTCGACGTTCTGGCGGCCGGGTACGCTGAAGCCGGAGACTTCAAAGCCGCGCAAAAGTGGGAGGAGAAAGCCATTCTGCTCGATTCTCAACAGGATAGCCCCTTCTACCAACGCCGGCTGATCACTTATCAATCCGGCAAGCCCTGGCGGGAAAATTCCAGATGAGGGGGGAGAAACGTATCGGCGGTCTGGGGGAACGGGTCGGCGTATCGGCGGTATCGGCGTAAGCAAAGAGTCTCGCTTCGCCTTGCTTGGATCCGACCCGCCAACCGCCGATACGTTTCTCCTAGCGCCATTCGTGCTTTGGGTATTTGCGTTGCAATTCCTGTTTGATTTTTGGGTAGGCTTCTTTCCAGAAGGTAGAGAGATTTTTGGTAGTCTGGATCGGGCGATGGTTGGGAGCGAGTATCTGGAGAATGATCGGGACACGCTCTGCGCAGATCGCTAACGCCCCTTCGATTCCATACAAATCCTGAATTCGCGCAGCCAGGACAGGAGACTGGTTCTCGACGTAGAGAAGTTTGGCATGGCGGCCGCTCGGCAATTCGTAACGGGCAGGGGCGAATTGATCGAGTGCCTGCTGCTGAAGCGGGGAAAGCCACGATTTTACCACAGGCCAGACGGCGCGATCCTTGATTTCTTTATAGCTCACCGCTCCGTGGCAGATCTGTTGCACGAGATGAAATCGAGCTTCTGCATCGATCATTGGCAGTCCCAGTTCGGGATACCATTGCGATAAGCAATTGAGACGAACGATCCATTGCTCCACCTCATGCGACCAGTGGGCGAGCGGACAACGCTCGGCGATCACTTCCTTGGCCAGGAGCTCGGAGGCATTTTCATCCGCAGGTGCGTCAAGCTTTGCACTTTGAAGAACGAGGTCTCGAAACAGAAGTTCTCTTTTCTTCTGAACACGCCGCGTGACCGGATCAAAGAAAACCTGGTCCAAGGCTTGAAAATCGCCCGGGAAAAGTTCGCGAAGCCACTCTTCCCTGACCGCCGTGACCTGAGAGAGCAGAACAATCAGTTCATCGTTCCTGTCCTGGATTTCGCGAATTTCGCCCGCAACGAACAAGGGACTCTTTTGGACAACGCTTTCACGGGCCAGTATGCCGTGTCTGCGGTGGACCAGGTCGCAGCGAAGGGTTCCGGAATCGACGCGTTTAGCTAAATGATCCGAAAAACCGACCAGCATGCATTTCCCAAGCGCTTCAGCATCGAACTGGTCGACTTTTCTCTCGACGTTCAAGCCCTCTGCCTTGGCGATCTCGACGAATTGTTCGAAGACGGGGGCAATCTGCTGAGCGGTGGCGTAACGGATACCGAGCCGGCGCGCTTTATCCGCGCCGTGTTGTTGCGCGTAGAGCCATGCGCGGATTAAGACGAAGAAATCTGACTCGAGTTCTTTCCCAAGTAACAGTTCCCGATCATGTTCCATTTGGTTGTTATCGCTCCGTCTGAGCAGCTGGCGCTCCTGGGTAATCGCAGCCACCAGTGCAATCGTCGAAACACAACCGAGTTCGTCTGCAATCAAGAGCATCCGGGAGTACCGTGGATGTACCGGAAACGAGAGCATGCGATACCCAACGGCGGTGATTTTTTCATTTTCGCGGTCCAACGCTCCGAGATCTTGCAGGAGTTCAATCGCGCGGCGCAACGAATTTGGGTCAGGCGCTTCGATCCAGCCGAAGCGTTCAAGATCAGTGATCCCGGCTGCTTTCAGGTTGAGGAGAACTTCGGCAAGATCGAGTCGTTTGACTTCGGGCAGGTCCTGGGCGCGCCGGCCCAAGTGATCGCGCTCTGACCAGAGGCGGAGACAACGTCCGGGAGCAGTCCGGCCGGCCCGACCCGCTCGTTGGTCGGCAGAGGCCCGGCTGATCTTTTCCGTGATGAGAGTATTGATGCCGCGATTGGGGTCATATTTGGCAATCTTTGCCAGACCGCTATCAATCACCAGAGTCACACCATCGATGGTTAAGGAGGTTTCGGCCACATTGGTGGAGACCACGATTTTCCTTTCCGGATACGCGGCGACAGCGGCATCCTGCGCTCTTGGAGAGAGATCGCCGTGCAGGGGCAAAACAACTCCTTTGAAATTGGACCGCTTGAGTTCCTGGATGGTGCGAGCGATCTCGAACGCGCCCGGCATAAAAATTAAAACGTCTCCTCCGTCATCCGGAGCCTGGGCAAAGGCGTCGGAGGCAATTTCCCATGGCGGTTCATCGACCGTCTGACGTTTCAAGTATTCAATCGCGACGGGGAATGTGCGTCCCTGCGAAGTCAGCAAGCCGCAGGGACGGAGATGCGCCTCGAGCAAGTCCGTGTCCAGCGTGGCAGACATCACGACAATTTTAAGGTCCGGGCGAAACGAGGCTTGAATCTCGAGGATGTGAGCCAGGGCGATATCGCCGTAGAGATGGCGTTCGTGAAACTCGTCGAAAATGAGGACTGTTACACCGGCCAATCTTGGGTCGCCAACCATCTGCCGGAGCAAGATGCCTTCAGTGACGAAACGGATGCGAGTTCTTGCCGTGGAAACGTTGTCGAGCCGGATCTGATAACCGACTTCTTCGCCCAGGCGGACATTTCTCTCGTAAGCCACGCGTGCCGCCAGCATTCGAGTCGGCAATCGGCGCGGTTGCAAAACGATAATCTGACCATTTCCTGCTAACCCCTCATCGAGGAGCATCTGCGGAACCTGGGTCGACTTTCCTGATCCAGTGGGAGCCTGAAGGATAAGGCGGGTCAAGGACCGAAGAGATTCGATGATTTGCGGTTGGAGCTCGTAGATCGGAAGATGAGACTGCACGACCGGGTATTAATGGCGGGAGAGCGAGAATTCAAGGCCGAGGCCTTCGTTCGCCGTTTCAGTGTTCACCGTTCAGCGGTTTGGGGGTGCAGTCAGCGTTCGGGTGGTGCAGTGTTCCGTTCACGAGGGGCCGGGCGCAGTAAGCAAACCGTCTCGGTTTTGCCGGATTTCCAGAGACAAAGCGAGGACGCCTTGCTTACGAACGGAGAACGTCAAGTGGCTGGCCCGGTCCACGGCCAAGGGCCCGGCGAACTGCCAACGGCGGACGCCAAGGCCTCTGGCCTGTAGGTGTTTAGCGCCACGATTGTCGGCCTCACTTATCAGTACGCTGTTAATCTTTGTAGGCAAAGCGTCCCGCTTTGCGCGTTTTCGGAGGGTAGGCGAGACGCCTTACCCACCACTGCGCTGCACTTCTTGTCTCAAGCGGCGCTAACCAGATACAGGCCTCTGGCCTTGGCGCCTTGGGATTTCCACAATCGATGCTAGCGTGTGCGGGTTGATGCAAACGATTCTACGAGTTTTTAGATACATTCGCCGATATCCATGGCTGGCGACCGGAACCGTTGGGTTCGCGGTCCTGGCCACTCTGATGGTCATCGTGTTTCCCACTGTCACACAGCGCGTTATCGATGACGCGATCCGGGGCAGAAAGCCGGAGTTGATTCCGCCGCTTGCGCTTCTGGCGATTGGCGCATTTCTCGTTCAGAGCCTGTCCAACGCTGTCCGCATCGTTCTTAATAATACCTTCGAGCAAAAGGTGATTTTCGATTTTCGCAGCGATCTGTACGAACATATTCAGAAATTACCGCTGCGCTGGTTCGATTACCGCGCCACTGGCGATATCATGACGCGGGTCCTCGAGGATGTGAATTCAGTCGAACGGGTTCTGATCGATGGCGTTGAACAGGGAACGGTCGCGGTCCTCCAGGTCCTGATCGTGGGTGTATTGCTCTTTTTCCGGGAGCCGTGGCTCGCGACATTGACGATGCTCCCGGTCCCTTTTCTGATGACGGGCGCATTGATCTACACTTTAACAGCCCGATCGCGCTACCGATTGCAGCGGCAAGCCGCTTCCGCAATGAATTCGTTGCTGCACGACAATCTGTCCGGGATTCGCCAGATCAAGGCGTACGTCCGCGAAGGTCAGGAACACCAAAGATTCAATCAGGCCAGCTTGAGATTGAAAGAGGCTACGCTGGTGGTGATGCGAGCCTGGGCGATCTACGATCCCTCCATGGATTTCTTGACTTCCTGCGGCCTCGTGATTGTTACCGGCTTTGGCGGAATGGCCGTCCTGCACGGGCACATGGAAATTGGCGAATTAGTGGCCTGCCTGATTCTAGTACGATTTCTTTACGAGCCGATTGGACGATTACACCAGCTGAACCAGATGCTGCAGGGTGCTCGAGCGGCTGCTGAACGGGTTTTTGAAATTCTTGATGAACCGGCCGAGAACGATTTGGTTGCCAAGGAGCCATTTAAGCCGATCGGCCGCCTCGAGTATCGCAACGTTTCATTCTCCTACAGCGACGGTCAACCTGTGCTGAGGGATGTCTCGTTCGTGGCTGAACCGGGCCAGACAATTGCCCTGGTGGGCGAAACCGGCGCAGGTAAATCGACTTTGATCAATCTTCTGCTTCGGTTCTACGAACTCAGTCCGATGGAAGGCGACATCTTGATCGACGGACGATCGATTCGCAGTCTCTCTAAACAGGCGATCCGCAACGCGACAGGGTTTGTCAGTCAAGAGAGCTTCCTCTTCAACGGAACGATCCGTGAGAATCTGTTGTTCGGAAAACCCAACGCGACTGAGCGGGAGATGTGGGAAGCACTGCGGGCGGCCAATGCGAGCGGATTTGTTTCGCGGCTACCGGCCGGTTTGGACGCTGGCGTGGGCGAACGCGGGATACGGCAGAGCGTCGGTGAGAAGCAGCGGATTTCTATCGCGCGAGCGATCTTGAAGGATCCGCCCTTGTTAATCCTCGATGAGGCAACGGCGAGCGTAGATACAGAGACGGAGCGCCAGATCCAGGAGGCTCTGAACCGGTTGTTGCTCGGCCGGACAAGTTTCGTTATTGCGCATCGCCTTTCGACGGTTCGGCATGCGGATCAGATCCTGGTCCTTGATCGCGGTCAAATTGTTGAACGCGGCGATCACGAGCAGTTGCTCGCTCTGGATGGGAAGTACGCGAAGCTCTGTCAGAGCGGTTTATTTTTCACGGAAGAAGACACGGAACTGGATTTTTCTGACACGCGGTAATCGGGGAAACCTGTTAAAACCAATCGAGAACGATTCGCAGGGCTCGAAGGGAAAGGTTTTTTCTTGCCACTCGAAGAACGCAGACTGATTAGTACCCGTTGATTTTTAGGATTGGCTATTTGACGGGGCGCGCGCTCGAGCACATCGGGAGCATTTTCTGGCTTTTCCTCAACACCCTGGAAGAAATAGCAGACAACATTCGTCGCGGAAGGTTGCCGTTTCGCTGGTCGATATTGTTTTCGCAAACTGATCGAACTGGTGTGGGATCGATCCCGCTCGTTATGATGGTTTCTTTTTTCCTGGGGCTGACGATGGCGTTGTTGACGGGTGATCAACTGGAAAAATTTGGGGCTGAACGGCTGGTTCCGACGGTCATCTCAATTGCTTTTACGCGTGAGCTTGGGCCACTGCTGACCGGTATTGTCCTGGCGGCCAGGATCGGTGCTGCCTACACAGCGGAACTGGGTACCATGCAAGTCTCTGAAGAAGTGGAAGCGATTGAGGCGATGGGCATCGGTCCACTGCGGTTTCTGGTTGCTCCGCGGCTGGTAGCGATTGCCTCGCTGATGCCTTGCCTGTCAGTGCTCTCGGTGGTGGCGGCATTAATTGGATCCGCGTTGATTTCCTGGTCGGCGTTGAATCTGGTTCCCGGCGCTTATTTTGACGCCGTGCTCACCAGCCTGATTGTCAGCGATATTGTGACCGGATTATTCAAGGCCATGTTCTTCGGGCTTTTGATCGGCTTGATCGCCTGTTATCAGGGACTTACGATCATCGGCGGCGCTGAGGGTGTCGGCAAGGCTACAACGGACAGCGTGGTGATCTCGATTACTACCGTGATCGGATTTGATACCTTGTTCAATGTGATCCTTACAAAGATTACCGGATGAGCGAAACGCCGTTGGTGCATCTCGAGAACATTGTGGTGCGGCTTGGGGACAAGATGGTTTTAGATGAGATAAATCTTAAGGTTTTTACTGGAGATCGCCTCGTGATCCTCGGCCAGAGCGGCAGCGGCAAGAGCACAATGCTCCGGCTCATTTTGGGCATTTTGAGACCGATCAGCGGCGTGGTGAGATACCGGCGTCTACAGGTCCAAAAATTGAGCCGCAGCAAATTGAATCTGTTCCGGAGCCGGGTTGGTATGGTTTACCAGGATTCAGCTTTGATTAGTTCAATGACCGTGCGGGAAAATCTGGCCTTACCGGTGGAGGAGTTGAGTCGTAAGCCGAGGAAAGAAATCAATGCGCTGATTAAGGAAAACCTTGAAATGGTCGGGATGAGCGGGACGGAAGAAAAATTGCCTTCGGAACTGAGTGGAGGAATGCGCAAACGGGTGAGCCTCGCTCGCGCGATGATGATGCAGCCGGAATTGATCCTGTTCGATGAGCCAACTGCGGGGCTTGACCCTGTGATCAGCTCGGTCATCGACGAACTAATGATAAATTTAAGCGGCAAGACGAATACAACCTCGATCATTGTAACGCACGAAATGGACAGCGCATTCAAGGTCGCCACCAGGATGGCAATGCTTTACCAGGGAAAAATTATTGAAGAGACTACGCCCGATCGATTTCGCGCCTCGGCTAATCCGGTCGTTCGCCAATTTGTGACGGGAACAACGGAAGGACCGATCACGAAAACACCATTGAATGCAGATTCTTCGAAATGAAGTTCGTACCGGGCTCATGGTCCTTTTGACTCTTGGCCTGGCGGTTACCGCTGTCTTGTATATTTCATCTCCTGGGCTATTCAGGCCGCTCAAGAGCTTTCAGGTCTATTTCGATGATGCGGCCGGTATTAAACCCGGTGCCGCAGTCCTGCTTGCCGGACGCAAGATCGGAACGGTGGCCGAGATCCAATCTCCTGTTCCAATCAATGAGCGGCCGGAGCATAAGCTGAGCTATGAAGCGATGGTCCGAGTCCAGGTCGCCCAGGATGCGCAGATTTATAAAGAGACGACGGTAACGATGCGAACCTTCGGGCTACTCACAGAGCTGGTCATAGATTTCACCAACGGCGATCCGGATTCGGGCCTGGCGGAGACGAACGCCAAATTCGTAGCCAGGCGTTCGCCCGATCTTGCGGAGGTTGGTCCTGTGATTATACAGAAGCTAGAACCCGCTCTGAAGCAGTCTGAAGCCACTTTGGCCGAGCTGCAGAAAACTTCGCACAATCTGACGATGCTGACTGCTCAGGACTCTGTTTTGACGGGCACGCTGAAGAGTTTCGGGGCAGTGGGAGAAAACCTCAAAACTATAACGGCCAAGGGCGGCGGGCTGGACTCTGCCGTTGTGAGTTTCAATAGTGTGCTTTACGATTTGAAGGAGATCACCGGCCCACTGGAAAAAGACAACAATCTGGAGAAGACTCTGGTGAACTTCCAAGCCGCATCGAGCCAGCTGAAGGTCATTCTCGATTCGGTGGAAAAAACAATGGCCACTGCTTTGCCGAGATTGAACCTGATTATCACCGATCTGAGCCAACTTAGCGGGAAACTCAAAGAGCAGCCTTGGCGTATCATCTGGCCGAGCACAATCAAATACCCGGAAGGTCGGCAAGCCGCGGAACATTCCCCACCCACTTCGGAAAAACGGCGAGTTAGAAACTGAAGCCTCCGGCACTTTGTCCTCTCTGTGCGAGCCTTTTTCTCCCACTTCTACCAGAGCTCACCTTGCCGATTGGGGGGGAACCGGACGCCCATCTTCTCGTACGCTCTCGGCATGGCCACTCGCCCCTGCGCTGTGCGTTTGATGAACCCTTCCTGGATCAGATAAGGCTCGTTGACCTCTTCGATTGTTCCGGAATCTTCTCCCACCGAAACAGCAAGGGAACTGATTCCGACGGGGCCGCCTTGGAACCGAACGACGAGCGCCTCGAGCAGTCGCTTATCCATTTCGTCCAAGCCATCCCGGTCGATGTCGAGCATTTCGAGGGCTTTGTCGGCGATGGGTTGGGTGATGAAACCGTCGGATTTGACCTGCGCATAGTCGCGGACCCAGCGCAGAAGATTATTTGCCACACGAGGCGTTCCTCGAGCGCGCGCGGCGATTTCATGAGATCCGCTTTCATCGATTCCGACGCCGATTAGTCCGGCGCTGCGCTCCACGATGCGGCTAAGGTCTTCCAGTCCATAGTAGTCGAGGCGGCTGTGCATCCCGAAACGGGAACGAAGTGGCGCGCTGATAAGGCCCGACCGCGTGGTGGCGCCCATCAGGGTGAATTTTGGCAAATTGATCCGAACGCTGCGCGCATTTGGACCTTGATCGATAATGATGTCCAGGCGGAAATCTTCCATCGCCGGGTAGAGGTATTCTTCGATGGTGGCCTGAAGCCGGTGGATTTCATCGATGAAGAGAATATCCCCGCGTTCCAGAGTGGTCAGGACACCGGCCAGATCTCCGGCCCTTTCGATCATGGGGCCGCTGGTAGTCTTGATATTGACCTCCATGGAGTTGGCCAGGATGTAGGCGATCGTGGTCTTCCCCAGGCCGGGCGGGCCGCTGAGCAAGATATGTTCGAGCACATCGCCGCGTTGTTTTGCCGCCCGAACCATTAATTCCAGCCGCTCGCGGACTCGCGCCTGGCCTTGGAATTCGCTGAACAGCGGAGGGCGCAGGGATAGATCGAAGGCGGTCCTCGGAGCTTCTACGGTAGCCTGGTAAAAATTTTCCGCCACAAAGCACTTCCCTTCACCTCTCTCCTCATTAAAGCAAATAGATAGATCTCTCCGAATTTAATCAATGAAATCTGTCGGATCCAAGCCGCACCTTTGATTGAGGAGAGCGCGAAACCAGCTAATATAAAAGGCGGTGATGAACGCAACGATTTTGGATAGCCCAGCCATCGGAACGGTATTGGACGGTGAACGTATCACGGCTCAAGATGCCATGGATCTTTATCGGCTGCCGCTCGGTGAACTTGGACAATTGGCCGATCTCCGCAGGCAAAGGGCCAAGGCTGACGCATTTAGCGGCCGAGGTGCGGAAATCGTCACCTACATTGTCGATCGCAACATCAACTACACGAATGTCTGCAATGTTTATTGCAAGTTCTGCGCCTTCTATAGAACGGAGAGAGACTCCGATCATTACGTGTTAAGTCACGAAGAAATCGACCGGAAAATCGATGAATTGCTGGTGATCGGCGGAATACAGATCCTGATGCAGGGAGGGCATCACCCGAAACTGGGCATCGATTATTACCTGGATCTGCTCCATCACATCCGGGAGAAATACCCGCAGATCAATATCCACGCATTCAGCCCGCCGGAATTTAATCACTTCGCCGAAGTATTTCGAATGCCGTTGCGCGAAATCATTCAGAAGTTCAAGGAAGCAGGATTGGGATCTATTCCCGGCGGAGGCGGCGAAATTCTGGTGGATCGCGTGCGCAACCGGATTTCTCCTCTGAAGTGCAAAAGCGACCAATGGCTGGAAGTGATGACAATCGCGCATGAACTTGGTCTGAACAGCAGTGCAACGATGATGTTTGGCCACGTGGAAACGGTCGAAGACAGGATAGAGCATCTTGAACGGCTCCGTCAGGCACAGGATCAGACGGGTGGCTTTACGGCCTTTATCTGCTGGACTTTCCAGCCGGAGAACGTTCCTTTGAAGGCGGTTCCCGCCGGCGCAGCCGAATACTTACGGATGCAGGCCCTGGCTCGGATTTATTTGGATAACATCGAAAACATCCAGAGTTCCTGGGTGACCCAAGGGCCGAAGATCGGTCAGATCGCGCTGCGGTACGGCGCAAACGATTTTGGCTCAGTCATGATGGAAGAGAACGTTGTCAGCCAAGCCGGAACGTCGTTCCGGATTAGCCGGGATGAAATTGAAGATTTGATTTCGGAGGCAGGTTTTGAGCCGCGCACGCGGAACAATTGGTACGAGTTGACCGGAAATTGAATCGCTCGATCCAGCCGGAAAACCCAGCAGAGTGTTTTTCTGTTTGACGGTTTGTGACGTCATCGTCATGAATTACGCCGATTTGCGCTGATTCTGTCGTTGCTTTTCTCAATTATGAATTTTTCGCGTTCCCTCCGCCTAAACTGGATTTTCATTGCGATCCTTGTCAGCTCGCTGATCCGGTTTGGGCTAGCCCAGCAGCCGCCTTCCGGACCGCCGGCGCAACCGCCCGCCGGCCAGACTCCGGCAGCGCCGGGACAGGAAGCTCAGCCGCCCGCGGGCCAGCAAACGCAGCGCCAGCAGTCTCCGATTGTGCGGCAGATCGAGATCCAATACGCGGGTCCCGCGACCTTGAGCCGGCAGAGGATCTTGTCGAACATGAAGACCACGGTCGGCCAGCCCTATTCCGAGCAGACGGTCGAGGACGATGTTCGTTCGCTCTATGCGACTGGATTAGTCACCAATGTGCGCATCTACGGCGAACCGCTGCCGGATGGCGTGAAGGTGATTGTGGTGGTGCAGACGCGCGTGACACTTTCCGAAATAATGATCCAGGGGAACACTGTCGTTAAGACGAAACGGCTCCGTCGGGAGCTGAATCTCAAGACGGGTACCCCTCTGGACGAGCAGGCTCTGGAAACGGGCCGGCAGAAGCTGGTCGAATTGTACCAAAAACGCGGGTATCCGGATGCGGATGTTCAGTACAAAGTGGATGTGAACGAGGATCGAGGGACTGCTCGGGTGACCTATGCCATCAGTGAGGGTCAGAAGTCGGTGGTTAAGACGATCAGGTTTGTCGGCAATTACGTACTGACGTCGAAAAGACTCCGCAGAGAGATGAAGACCAAGCAGAATAATCTTCTTGGCTTTATCACTGCCGCGGGGCGGTTGAACAATCAACAGCTTGATGGGGACGTTCAGAAGATCAAAGAGCTTTATCAGGATAACGGCTACGCAGATGTCCAGGTTACCGACGTGAAGATCGATCGTCTCGATAAGAAAAACGTCGCCATCACCATCTACATCAACGAAGGCCCGCAATATCACGTCGGGACGGTGACGATTGAAGGTCTCCACGTGGTGAGCGAAGCGAATTTCCGGAAAGTGATAAAGGTCACCGAAGGCAAAGTGTTTTCCCCGCAGAAGTTGCAAAAGGATATCAAGGCGGTAGAGGACGCCTACGGTGTGGCGGGCTATGCTGACGCAAAAGTAAACGTGCAGACTACGCCGGCGGGTCCCGCGTTGGTCAACCTCAGCTATAAGGTGGACGAAGGTATCCAGTCATTCGTCGAGCATATCAATATCAGCGGCAACACGCGAACGAAGGACAAGGTTCTTCGGCGGGAAATTATCCTGTCGCCCGGGGACGTTTTTGACACGGTGCGTGTTGATATCAGCAAGAAACGTCTCGAAGGTCTGCAGTATTTCGAAAGGGTTGATACCTATGCGAGCGATACGGCTGTTCCAGGACGCAAGGATTTGAATGTCGTGGTACAGGAAAAGCGGACTGGTAACTTGAACTTTGGATTGGGTTTCAGCACCACGGACGGCCTTCTGGGGTTTTCAGAGTTGTCGCAGGGGAATTTCGATATCACGAACTGGAGGACGTTCACGGGCGCGGGGCAGAAATTCAGGGCGCGCGTTCAGCTCGGTACCCAGACCAAGAATGCGTACATAGAGTTGACCGAACCTTATTTTCTTGATCAACGGCTGGCACTGGGCGGGCGAGTGTTTTTCGACGAATACAATTACTACAGTACCGTGTACAATCAGCGGGACTATGGGTTCGACATATTCTTGCGGAAGCCGATCACCAATTTTCTCTCGGTGAAGCTCGATTACACCATTCAGGCGATCGACATTTATGATATTCAATCGGGCGCGATTACTCCGGAACTCCTGAATTTGATTCAACAAGGAGGGGAATCCGATGTCGAAAGCCGAGTGACTTTGGGTTTCTCCTATGATACGCGCGATAGCGCATTCCTGACCCGCAAGGGTACCCGGATCGATTTTACGACCTATGTCGCAGGCGGACCCTTGGGAGGGGATGTCCAGATCTACGGGTTGGATGTCGATGCGGCCCAATATTTCCATCTACCGTATGATACGATTCTCCTGTTGAACGGTGAGGTGGGTAGCGTCGTGAACTGGAGCGGGGGAGCGAGCACCGGCGGCATCGTCCCGATTTTTGATCGCGTTTACCTCGGTGGCGCAAGCACGCTCCGCGGATTCAGGTTCCGCGACGTGGGGCCAAAGGATGATCAGGGGCAACCGGTGGGCGGCAATACTCTGGTACGATACACGATCGAGTACACTATTCCAGTTGTCGAGCGAGTCCGCGCGGCGGTCTTTTACGATGCAGGTTTCGTGAATCCAGGTTCCTGGAGTTTCAGTCCACAAAAGGTAGCGAGCACTAAGGGAAGATTCTCCGGCGGATTTAACCAGGATATTGGCGTCGGAGTGCGCTTGGATTTACCGATCGGGCCGTTGCGGCTTGATTATGGTTTCCCAATCCAGGAAGACGACTTCAGTAGCAAGAGTGGCCAGTTTCAGTTTAGTGTCGGCTATCAATTTTGAACGAAAGCGGTATCCTCCAGTCTCATTTCAAATCGGGCTCCCCCCGAATAACGTCAGTTCGTCTATTCTTATGAAGAAATCCTCATCGCTAACGATAATCGGTCTGCTTGCTCTGAGTCTCGGGTTCGTTTCGCAAGCTCAAGCCCAAATGAAGGTCGGCACGATCGATATGCAAAAGGTCTTTGCAGCCTACTACAAGACTCACGACGCGGAAGATAAGCTCAAGGAGGCTCAGAAGGCTTACAAAGATGAGCTCGATCAGCGGATGGACGAGTACAAGAAAAATCTCGACATCATCAACAAGCTGAATGAAGAAATGAACAAGCCTGAACTGAGCGGCGCGTCGAAAGATCAGAAGGCGCAGGAGCGCGATTCCAAGATTTCCGAGACGAAGGGCTTGGAAAAAGAGATTTCAGACTTTCGTCAGACGCGTGAAAAACAGATTCAGGATCAACTGAAAAGGATGCGGGACGGGATCGTGGAAGAGATCATGAAAGTGGTCAACGACCAGGTGAAAGCCCAAAACTATGATATCGTGTTTGACCGATCTGGATTCAGCGCCAACAACATCGTCCCGGTGCTGCTTTATTCCCGAGATAATTACGATTTCAGCGAATCGGTCATTACAAAGCTGAATTCCAACCGACCGGCAAGCACTGCGACCCCGGCCACCTCGAAAATCCCGGCTGCTTCCACGAACACCCCGGCGACAACGGTTCGACCGGCGGGTGATTTAGGGAAAAAGCCACATTGACGGGGGCGTCTTCACGAGGGTACGTACTACCGGTAGCGCGGCTTAGCGCAGGAATCGGTCGAGGTTTTCGTCTTCCCACCGCCTCGCCCTGTAATAGCAGTGGAATTTACGTTCACGACGATAGAATTCGGGTGTGTGGACCCTTCTGCGCCCAAAATCGTCAATTTCCTCGGGCACCACAGCGTGGAGCATCTCATGGTAGACGACGTACTCGAGGAACCAGGTTGGAACAAATGGTGCGTCCAACAAAGGATGAATTCGGATCATCTTGTCTTCTTCCTGGATCGTTCCGAAGACAAAGTATTCTTTGGGAGGTTGCTTTCGTCTGCGGCCCCAGGTGATTTTGTAACCTCTGAGCGCGTTACTAAAGTATTCAGCGTTCAGCTTGTCGAACAAGGTTTTGAGGTCGAAATACTGACCTTCGGGGGAAACCTGGTGCCGCTGTGAAACGGGAAGCCTTTTAAATGAAAGTTTTCTCTTTCGCTTTCCCATAAGAGGAGTGCACTTAGTGTAGAGGCTAAAACTGGAGTCGCAACCACAAAGGGATTCGTTAGGAACATTCTTTTCTGAAGCCTCAGACGGTCAATTGCCGCCAGCAAAAGGCGGTTGGCTGACGCGTCAACGGTCGCCCGGATGGAGTGACGTTGCCCAGCCTGTATCGATGCTATCGACTCGGCCCTGCGCCCTCCTCGGGGGCTGGAACATCGCCGGGTCTACAGGTGTCTACAAGGGTCAGTCCGTGCTCTCTTCAACGTCTCCTTCTTCCTGGGAGACGACGGGCGCGATATCCTGCAGGGTCTCGCCCTCGCGTAGATTCACCAGCTTCACCCCCATCGTATTGCGGCCGGTTTCGCGGACCT
>JAFAKL010000320.1 GCA_019235445.1 Verrucomicrobiota bacterium
AGGCTACCCTCGTTTTAATCCCTCCGGGATAAATGCGTCACGGCACCTCCCTGCCGCTGCGATAAGTCAACATTTATGAAGCGCAGCCCAAAGAAAGGGTTAGTCGGCGCCTCCGGCGCCAATATAAAGCCTTTTCGAAATGTCCAAACTGCAGCTCCAGGCACTTCGTGCCTGGCTACTATCAGGCTGTCCCTCTGGGACAAAAGACATGCTCCCCCCGAGGCTTCGCATTAAGTTAGCGCTTATGCCCCTCTGACCCACCCCTTTCAAACAAGTTTCAGGTTCGGATCAGCGTCCTCACGCAGATCGGACCGATAGCCTATCAAGTATCGTTGCAGGGCTGCGTAGGCGATCATCGCTGCGTTGTCGGTGCTGAGAGCTGGGGTGGCCATCTTCAGATCCAATCCAGCCGCGGTGGTTGCCTCCGTCATTCTGGAGCGAAGACGCGAGTTGGCACTGACGCCTCCACTGACGGTCACCAGACTTAGTCCAACCTGATTAGCCGCCCGAATCGTTTTTTGCACCAACACATCCACGACGGCTTCCTGAAAAGAGGCACAGAGATCCACCTGAAAATTGCCGTCCAGTTTCGGAAGCAGATAACGAACGGCCGTTTTCAATCCACTGAAACTGAAATTGTAATCTCCGCTCTTCAGCATACCCCGCGGGAGATCGAATCTCTGGCCATCGCCCTGTTTGGCCAGTCGATCAATTTCCGGACCACCGGGATAGGGCAGTTGCAGGAGTTTGCCAACTTTGTCGAAGGCTTCACCGGCGGCGTCGTCCAATGTTCTTCCGAGCAAGCGATACGAGCCGACCCCGACTAAGTGGACCAGCATGGTGTGTCCGCCGCTGACGATCAGGCCGACCGAAGGCGAAGGCTGAGCGGTCTCCTGAAGGAAAGGTGATAAGAGATGACCTTCCAGATGATTAACGCCGATAAAGGGTCTTCCCAGGCCGATCGCCAGGGCCTTCCCAGCACTGTAGCCGACGAGAAGAGAGGTCAGAAGTCCTGGGCCGCGCGTCGCGGCGACGCAATGAAGCTCGTGCAGGGAACAACCGGAACGTTGGAGAGCGACTTCAATGAGTGGACGGATCTTGGGAAGGTGATTCCTGGAAGCAACCTCGGGAACGACCCCCCCGTATTGCCGGTGCAGATCAATCTGGCTGGCTATTTCGGAGACCAGGATTTCTCGAGGCGACCGCAGGAGCGCGACAGCCGTCTCATCGCACGACGTTTCGATCGCTAAGACCAATGGCCGGCTCACTGCTGAATCGTCTGAGGCTGCTTGTCGGTCTGATTGTAAATCATGGCCCCCTTCAGAGCATCAAGAGCGCGATCCAGTTGCGGATCCTTTTGGTCGTTGACAAATTTCTGCTCTTCCGGAGTCAGAGGCGCGTCGCGATGCCGCAACAGAAGCGCTCGCTCCTGGTCCGCTGTCAAGGACGCTTTGATGTTAGGGGTTACCCCTTTCTCATGAATCACCTGTCTGCCGGGCGTATAATATTTGGCAGTGGTCAATCGCAGTGCTGAACCATCAGGCAACTGGATGACACTTTGCACCGAGCCTTTCCCAAACGTAGTATCGCCGACCAGGATCGCGCGTTTCAGGTCTTTGAGTGCGCCCGCCAGAATTTCAGAACCGCTCGCGCTACCGCTATTGACCAGCGCGACCATAGGAAAGTTAGGCCGCTGCTTCTCATTCTTGCTAGTATAATACTCCCTTCGCTGCGAAGCGTCCCGCCCCTCGGTGTAAACGACCATCGTTTTGGGCGGCAGGAAAAGGCCGCAGACGTCCACCGCGCTCATTAGTAAACCCCCCGGGTTGTAGCGCAAATCGACGATGAGCGCCTGCATTCCCTGGACCTCCAGTTCTTTCAGTTTCTGATCTAATTCCTGAGCAGTAGGCTCGTTAAACTGGGTGATCCGTACATAACCAATTTTGAAGTTCCCGGCGCCCGATGGATCGAGAATCTTCGCGTCCTTTATGCTGGCAACTTTGATGATTTCCCTTTGCAGCACATAGTCTCTGGTCGCTTTGCTAGAGGGTCTGAAGATTGTCAGCGCCACCTTCTGCCCCGGGTCTCCGCGCAACATATTGATTGCGTCCTGAAGGCTCATCTTTTCCGTGGTGGTGCCATTGATCCGCAGGATCTGATCGCCAGGCGAGATCCCAGCACGAAAACCGGGGCTGTCTTCCATCGGAGACACCACCGTGAGAACACCATCTTTGGTTGAAACAACAATGCCGAGTCCACCGAACTCGCTCCGGGTCTCATCCTGCATATCCCGGAAGTCGCTTGGCTCCATGAACTGGCTGTGCGGATCCAGGCTGCCGAGCATTCCCCGCAGCGCCGAATAGGTCAGATCCCTGTATCCAATCTTGTTCGCGTCAACGTAGTCCTGACGAATCAACTGGAGCGCCCGGGTGAAAACCGTCAGGTTTTCGTAGCCTGCATCGTCCAAATCGGCAATGGCGCTGGAGGTTAAAACCTTTACGCCAACGACAAGATTAAAAACCAGCAACAGGCCAAAGAAGCCGTACAGGGCTTTGCGCTTCATCGAAGTTGCACCTTAGCACAGGTTTTATCCCGCGCGAGCACCTAAACGGCGAGAAACGCAGCACTTATGAGACAGTACACTAGGACCAGGACTAGGCAGCGTCCTTGTCCTGTTTTCTCCGGATCAGGGGTGCACGCTTGCCTTCCACGACGGCGCGATTGATCACGACGTCGGCGATATCTTCCCGGCTCGGAACTTCATACATGACGTCGAGCATGATCTTTTCGAACATGGAACGGAGCGCACGCGCGCCGGTGCCTTTGGTAACCGCCTGGTGGGCCAAGGCGCGCAAGGCATCTCGCGTGACAACCAGATTAACCCCCTCCATGGCCAATAACTTTGTGTATTGCTTTACCATCGCATTCCGCGTCTCGGTCAGAATCAGCATCAACTCATCTTCGGTCAACGCGTCAAGCGCAGTGACGATCGGGAGACGCCCTATGAACTCGGGAATCATTCCGAAAGACAGAAGGTCTTCCGGTTCGGTGCTTTTCAGCGTTTCTTCCGATTTGTTCTCGGTTGCGCCGGTCTGGGTGGGGTGAAATCCAAGAACCTTACTCCCCAGGCGCCGATTGATGATCTTATCAAGTCCGACGAACGCACCGCCGCAGACAAAGAGAATTTTTTCGGTATTCACCTGAATATACTCTTGATGCGGATGTTTGCGCCCACCCTGAGGCGGAACATTACAGCTGCTCCCTTCCAGGATCTTGAGCAGCGCTTGCTGAACGCCCTCGCCTGAGACGTCCCTGGTGATGCTCACGTTATCGGTCTTTCGTCCGATCTTATCAATTTCGTCGATGTAAACGATGCCAATCTCGGCGCGTTTCACATCATAGTCGGCATTTTGCAGCAGGCGAAGGATGATATTCTCGACATCTTCGCCGACATACCCGGCTTCCGTAAGCGTGGTGGCATCGGCGATACAAAACGGCACATCAAGGATCCGAGCGAGGGTGCGCGCCAAAAGGGTTTTCCCCGAACCGGTCGGGCCGATCAAGAGAATGTTGCTTTTCTCGATCTCGACATCCGCATAGGGATCCATTGAGAGATCCTTACTTCCATTCGCCTGCAGAATCCGCTTGAAGTGATTATGAACCGCTACCGCAAGCACCTTTTTTGCCGCCTCCTGACCAACGACATACTGGTCGAGCTGCCGGCGGATTTCAGCGGGCTTCGGAACACGCAGACTGGTGGTTTGCCGTCTAGCGTCTTCGTTCAGTTCCTTATCAAGGATGCCTTTACAGACATTGATGCAATTGTCGCAAATGTAAACGCCCGGACCGGCAATGAGCTTGCGCACCTCCGCATGGCTCTTACCGCAGAAGGAGCACATGGTGAGGTTAGATGCGCGAGCCATAGTTTTATCGCCTTTTTGGTCTAAATGTTTGTCGTCCAGTTAGAAAATTACTTAAGCTGGTAAGGTGCTGTTCTCAGCGGCCACTGGCAATTGCTCCGGCGCGATAACGTCCTTGCGCGACTTCACCACTTCGTCAACGAGGCCATATTCTTTGGCCTGTTGCGCAGTAATCCAATAATCGCGGTCGGAATCATATTGGATTTGTTCCTCCGTTTTCCCTGTGTGGGAAGCCAGAATACTGATCAGCCGCTTTTTCAGCTTGAACATGTACTCCACCGTGCGTTCAACGTCACTAGCCGTTCCTTGAGCCCCGCCGGAGACCTGATGGATCATTATATCAGAGTTCGGCAAGGCATAGCGCTTCCCCTTGGTACCCGCGGTCAAAAGAATCGCTCCCATGCTTGCGGCTACGCCGACACAGTAGGTGGCGACGTCACAGGTCACGTACTGCATCGTATCGTAGATGGCCAGCCCCGCCGTCACGGAACCACCCGGCGAATTAATGTAGATATTGATATCGCGCTTTGGATCCTCCATTTGGAGAAAAAGCATCTGAGCGACCACTAAATTCGCGACGTGGTCATCAATCGCTGTCCCGATGAAAACAATTCGATCCTTCAGGAGCCGGCTATAAATGTCGTAGCTCCGTTCCCCTCGTCCTGTTTGTTCAATGACCATCGGAACGAGAAGGGACTGAGGTGAATGATAAGTATTGCTGGACATGGTGTTGGAGCTTTGAATCAGCCGTTCACGACATCTTCAGGAGCGATTTCGACGTTAGCATTCGAAGTTAGGAAATCAAGGACCTTGCCAATAAGCACTTCCTCGCGGACCTGGGAGAGCGCTCCCTTTTCTTCCAGGTCCGACATCATCTTCTCGAATTTCACTCGATATTGATTTGCTAGAAACTCGACCCGTTGACGAAGTTCCTGAGGTTTCACCTCGAACCCTTCTTTTTCTGCGATTCTCGTTAAAGTGAAGTTGGCCTTCAATCGTTCCCGGGCGTTGCGCGAAGCGGCGCTGATGATGTCTTTTTGATTCTCTCTGAGAACGTCTTCGCTGATGCCTCGCATTTGATTATGCTGCACAATCTCAGACATGATCCTGCGCGTCTCATCCTTCAGATAGCTCTGGGGCAACTCGCATTCCACATGAGAAGCGAGATAATGAACGATTTGATTCCGCTTCAACGTATCCAGCCTGCGCTCCTTTTCGGAGGCCAGTTGTTCTTTCAGACTTTCTCTCAATTTTTCGAGGGTAAGGCCTTCTGCAACCTGGCCGGCGAACTCGTCCGTGAGTTCTGGAAGCTGCATGCTCTTGATTCCTTTTAGCGTGACGGTAAAATCCAAGGAGCGCGTCGCCAACTCCGCAACTGGGTAATCGTCCGTGGTGGTGAGAGCAAAGTTCCGCGTTTCGCCGACTTTCGTGCCAACCAGTTGATCGCTGAAACCTTTCAGGAACGTGTTCTCCTCCAGCTTGATCCAGAAGTCAGCGCCGCCCGCTAGTATTTTGGGGGCCTTCGGCGCGGCCTCTAGGAGAGGACGGCCGTCCAAAGTGGCGGCGTAATCAATCACGGCAAAGTCGTCCATTTCCAGAGCCCGCCCTTGCACCTCCGAGAATGTGGCGTGCCGTTCTCGAAGCGTGTGCAGGGTTCGTTCGACTTCCTGATCACTCACCTCGTTAGGGGGCACCCTGACAGGGATTGCTTTGTACTCCGGAAGTTCAAATTCCGGAGCAGTGATCACAGTGGCCGTGAACCGCAGGCTTCTTTCCGGAGTAAACTCCACCGCATCCACCTCCGAGATAGACAAAACTTTGAGACCCTTGGAGCGGATTGCCTCGCGCGTGGTTTCGCTGACCAGCTTTTTCGTTAGTTCCTCCTGGATCTCCTTTCGGAATTTCGCTTCGACGACGTTCTGGGGAGCCTTGCCCGGGCGGAACCCTGGAATCCGCGCGACCTGACGAAATTCCTTAGCGACTTCGTTCCATTCCTTCGAAACAAAATCCGGCGGCAATTCGATATGCAAAGAGGCGATACAATTCGGCAGATTCTCAACTTCAACGTGCATGGAACTCCTCGAAACCTTCCAGCCTAGTGCGGATCGAAAAGTCGCGCAACGGGATGTCGCGTTGACCTTTAAATTAAACCTTCATTTCGGGCCCATGTTTCCGAGTCCATGGGAGCGCTGTTTGCGCTGGAATCAGCGCACCGCAGCATGCTCAGAACCCGATATCCCCGATCCACCGTTCGACTTTTGAACCCTCGACCGGTCCGACCACACCTAGACCCATACGTTGCGGAGCGAAACACAGGTTGGCGACCTGCTGAATTTGGTCGGCGGTGACTTCCTTGAATTTAGCCTGCACTTCCTCAGGATCGACGACCTTATCGTAGGCAATCAGCGATTCACCCATCCACATGATCTGATTAGTCGTACTCTCCAAGCCTAATTCGTTCTGCCCGATCGTATATTCCTGGGCTTGGCGAAGTTCCTTTTTACTCGGCGGCTTATTGCAGAGCTTGTCCAGCTCTCGATGAATCGCTCGTAAAGCGCTCCGAAGTTTTTGAGGCTCCAGTCCAACGCAAATGCTGACCAAGCCTGAATCCTCAAGGACCAGCGTACCGCTATGAACGGAATAACAGAAGGCGTAGCGTTCCCTGAGTTGCTGGAAGAGCCGAGAACTCATGTTTTCGCCGAGTATAACGCTCAAAAGCTTCATCGCGTGGCGGCGATCATCGGTCCGACTCATGGCGTGATAGCCTAACGCCAGGTGAGTCTGTTCCGTTTCGTCCTTGGCCACGAGAACCCGCCGGTCTCGCTTCACTTCGTTCCAGCGCTGAAAACCAGGAGCTCGACCACGGGGCAGTTTTTTCAACTTGTTTCGGAAATGCCTCACCACTTCGTCGTGCCGACAACGACCGGCCACGGTAATGACCGTGCTAAGTCCGTTGTAGTTTTCGGCAACAAATTTCAGCAGATGTGGGCGCTGGATCCTGGAGACGGACTCCAGCGAACCGGTCAAGGGGCGCCCCAGCGCGTGCCGGGGCCACATCGCCTCAGTCAAAAGCTCTTGGGAGAACTGTCCCGGCTGATCCTTGTACATCAGGATCTCCTCCCGGATCACATCCCTTTCGCGTTCGATTTCGTGCTCCGCGAAAAGAGAATTGACGTACATGTCGGAGAGCACATTGGCCAGGGTTGGAAGATGCTGAGACGCGGCCTTGGCGTAAAGGCAGGTATGGTCCTCCGTCGTGAAGGCATTGACGAACCCTCCAAGACCTTCTACCTCCTCGGTAATATCTCTGCCGGATCGCTTGGGGGTGCCTTTAAAGAGGAGATGCTCCAGAAAGTGAGAAATTCCACAAAGCTCCTCCGGCTCATGCCGGCCACCCACCGCGATCCAGAGGCCCACACTGACACTCTTCATCTCCGGCATCTCGCGCGTGGCGATCCTGACGCCGTTTTCCAAAATCGTTGTCCGGTACTGCATTCTACGTTAAAGCCAAGTTGAAAAGCATCAGCCTATGAAGACGCCCTTCTCCAAGGCTAAAAGTCAACCTCTCTTAAATTCATCAATTTTTCGGCTAAATCCAGATCTCTCGGGAAAGTAATCTTAATATTCCAGTCCATGTTCTGCAGCAAACGAACGGGGTAACCGGCTTCCTGCAGCGCTGAAACCTCATCGGTGACAGAGCGACAGGAGTCAACAATTCGTTTATACGCGTCGAGCAGCCAGTCGAATCGGAAGACCTGCGGCGTTTGCATAGCCCAGAGCCCGGAACGATCAACGCTTTCAGTGACGCTCTGCCCCGAATCCGCTCGTTTGATTGTTTCAACAATGGGAGCGGCGAGAGCCACTGCACCAAACTCTCTGGCCATCGTGACACTGCGACTGATCAGGTCGGACGTAACCAGCGGGCGCGCACCATCGTGAACCGCGACTAATTGGCAGGCCTTGGCCAAATGCGAAATGCCGTTCCACACGGAGAGGTGCCTTTCGGGTCCGCCGTCCACCAGGCGGGTGACTTTCCTAAATCCGAAAGCATCTACCATCTTCTGAAATTGTGCGCGTTGATCCGAACGAACGACGAGCATCACCTCGTCAATTTTTTCGCATTGCTCGAACCGTTCAATAGAATGCGCAACCACCGGCTTGTCTCCCAGCCGGCTCAACAACTTATCAAATCCCATACGCCGGCTGCTGCCGGCGGCTACAATAATGGCGGAAACCATGAGGGAGTTGTCATCTTGACTGGCCCTGCCAGCTCATCCTCCCAACGCTTTCTGGACGGCCTGGCTCAGCTTTTTGCCTTCGACGCGCCCCGCGGCTTTTTCGGTAGCGATTTTCATGACCGCCCCGAGTTGGGCTCTAGAGGTCGCCCGGGCTTCGCCGATGGCGTCTTTCACCAGATCGGCAATTTCATCCTCGTCGAGCGGCTTTGGCAGGTATTCGGCTAGAAACTCGATCTCCTTTCTCTCCTTATCTGCCAGCTCCGGTCGGCCCCCTTTTTCAAAACTTTCGATGGAATCCAGACGCTGTTTGACCTGCTTCCTGATTACTCCGACCGCCTCAGAATCCCCAAGCCCTCCCGCCGCCCCGTGTTTTTCGATCGCAGCATTGGTCAGGGCAGACTTCACCATCCGCAATACGGATAGCCGCTCTGCCTGCTTCGATCGCATGGCATCTTTCAGGTCCGCGTCGATTTCTTCCTGGATAGTCATGAACTTGAGTCTAGGCGGCGAAGGTCTCTCTCGCAAATCCAGTGCCGGGTCTAAGGTGCCAAAGGCTGACTGAGTGTGTAAAAATTTCACGGCTCCGCCCCAGGCTCCTTTGTTCGGCGCTTTCATTGGCCGGAGAGTTTTCTCTGGAAATTCTTGGGCCTACAGCCGATTTTGCGCACGTCATGCGTACAGCCGTCGTCTTCGCCCCCCTGCTGCTGGGGTTTATTTTCGGCGTTGAGTCGCGTGGAGCAATCAATTTGCCTTACGCAACAGTGTTCAAAGGTGAATCCCAATTTGAGGAGTTGGTTCAGAAGGCGCAGAGCGAAAACTGGCGCTCCTTGCCGCTCGGAGAGCGAACCGTGGCCGTCGGCCTGGCCCTCTTGGGAACTCCCTACAAGAACTATACGTTGGAGATCGATGCTCACACGGAATCGCCTTCGGTGAATTTGCGCGGAGTTGACTGCTGGACCTACTTCGAAATTTCGCTTGGTTTTGCACGCATGCTGGAGCTCAAGACCAGTGGGTACTCGCCTTCGGACCTCCTCGCGATGATCGAACTCGATCGATATCGCGCCGGACGATGCAACGGAATTTACACTTCCCGTCTCCACTATCTCGAGGATTGGATTTACGACAACGAACGCCGGGGTTTGGTGACAAATTTGACCCGATCTCTCGGCGGTGTCCCGATGCGCGGACGCTACCTCAACGAGATGAGCAAATACTGGCGCGACTCCCGCTACCTCCGCAATAACCCCGGGCTCGTTCCGGCAATGCGCCAGATCGAAAACAGGATCTCCAGCCGAACGATCTACCAAATTCCCAAAAGAGAGGTTCCGGAAATTGAATCGAAAATTCACAGCGGAGACGTCGTCTGTATCACCGGCAACGGTCCGGAAGGCTATACAGAACATGTGGGACTAGCTTATCGTGACGGCGCCGGCGTTCTCCACTTCATGCACGCATCGAAGGACGCAGGGGAGGTGATCGTCGACGTGCCGCTCCACAGCTATCTTTATCGGTACAGAAAATTCGCCGGAATCATGGTCGTCCGGCCGCGCGAGGCTGTACGTTCCGCGACCAGTGCCGGCGCCAGTGTCAGCATGGAATAAGGAAATGAAGGTCGCCTTGATCGGTTTGGGGACGATGGGGAGCGGCATGGGTGCCCAGTTGCTGAAAGCGGGATTTGCTCTCACCATCTTCAATCGGACAAGTGAGCGAGCGAAACCATTGCTGGAACTAGGCGCCTCTCTCGCCACGAATCCGCGGGAAGCGGCAAAGAATGCGGAGGTAATCATCAGCATGGTTGCTGAAGACACCGCGTCTCGAGGCGTCTGGCTCGGACCGGAGGGGGCGTTATCAGATGTCACACCGAAGTCTTTGTTGATCGAATCCAGTACGCTCTCTTCCAGATGGGTGCAGCAACTCGCCGCCGAAGCGGCTGCGCGCGCGTGTGCTTTCCTGGAAGCACCCGTAACCGGCAGCAAAACACAGGCCGAATCGGGCCAGCTCGTATTCCTGGTCGGGGGAGATTCGGCCGTTCTGGATGACGCACGCCCCGTGTTGCAGGCGATGGGCCGGGAAATCATCCACTTCGGCCCAATTGGCAGCGGAACGAAGGTCAAACTACTGAATAACCTGCTGGTCGGCATCCAGGTCGCGTCCTTCGCCGAGATGATAGGTTTGGCAGAACACCTGGGCGTTGACCCCGAGAGCGCTGCCCGGTTTATCTCCAATGGCGCGCCGGGCAGCCCGATGGTGAAGATCGCGATGCAACGAATCCTGGCCCGCGACTTCACGCCGAATTTTTCTCTTCGTTTAATGGCCAAAGATCTGGGTTACGCGATTGGAGAGGCTGACGAGGCCTCGAAGCTTCCGATGACCAGCGCTGCCAAAGGAATTTTTGATGCCGGAATCGAGGAGGGGTTGGAGGCGAAAGATCTCTGTTCGGTCATTGAACTGTTCAGGGCCAGATGGGCACAGGCACAACCTCGCGCCGCCGGTCCAAGGCCCACCTGACCCGAAAAAAGCATTTTTCGAGTGCAGAATGATCTGCCGGTCGTATGTTCAAAGAAGCGTAGTGTTCAAGTGAGTATGATCGGACCCTCCGGAATGCCAGAACGGAATAACTGGTTGCGCGGCCGTGGCGCGACTATCAATCCAGCAAACCGATTTGAGGCGCTGCACTACGAACGTGAGGATTGGTGCGAGCCTGACGCGGAACCGTCTCCCCTCCTTACTCAATTCTTCCGGGACGATTCACAAAGCGTAATCTCCTATAATAACAGCCCCGATATCGGGTTCGATGCCAGTCTGAACCCTTATCGCGGGTGTGAGCACGGCTGCGCTTACTGTTACGCCAGGCCGACGCACGAGTACCTGGGCTTTTCTGCCGGCACTGACTTTGAAAGCCGTATTTTGACCAAACCAAAGGCCGCTGAGTTGTTGGCCGCCGAATTAGGCCGGCGTTCCTGGAAACCTCAGATTCTGGCGCTGAGCGGCGTCACCGATGCCTACCAGCCGATCGAACGAAAGCTGCAACTAACGCGGGCCTGTTTGCGTGTGTTGGCGGATTTTCGTAATCCGGTAGTCGTCACTACCAAAAACCACCTGGTCACACGTGATGCGGATTATCTGAAAGAATTGGCCGAGGTCCGGGCCTCCGCGGTATCGCTTTCAGTTACGACCCTCGATCCCAAACTAGCTCGGATCCTGGAGCCGCGCGCCTCAAGCCCTTCTCACCGACTTGGCGCCGTCGCCCAGCTTCATCAGGCGGGTATTCCCGTCGGAGTGAACGTCGCTCCCATCATTCCCGGCATCAACGAACATGAGATCCCCAAGATAACGGAAGCCGCAGCAAAGGCTGGAGCTCAGTTCGCGTCTTACACCATGATTCGACTTCCGCTCGCGGTCGCACCAATTTTCGTGGCCTGGCTGGACCAATATTTTCCGGACCGCAAAGAAAAAGTTTTAAGCCGAATCCGCTCCATGCGAAATGGGAAGTTAAACGACGCGAATTTTGGATCTCGCATGCGCGGCGAAGGGGCGATCGCGGACGAGATCAGGCAGATGTTTGGCGTCAGTTGCCGTCGCGCTGGCCTAAATCGAGAACGTAGCGAACTCAGCACCGCCGCGTTTCGACGAGTTCTTCCGAATCAGGCGGAACTTGCGCTGTAAATCCATTTTTGACGCCGAGCTTCGGCTCAACGCGGCATGGAAAGCGGCAGAGACAGGAAATCCAGTCCGCCTACGAATGGGATGGTTGTTTTGGCGTTCATTTCGGGAAAAGAAACTGTACCTGGAAGCGGAGTTGCCAGTCGGCGCCACCCTGTCGCGGCTTCACAACGTTGGAATAGGCTGACAG
>JAFAKL010000385.1 GCA_019235445.1 Verrucomicrobiota bacterium
AGCTGGAGCCGGATGATCGACCGTAACATCTCGTCGCTCAACGGGTAGTAGGGTATCACGACCAGGCGGCCGAGGAGCGCCGCGGGAAACACTTTGAGCAATGGTTGCCGGAGCGCCTTGGCCACGCCGTCAGGAGACGGCATCATCTCCGGGTCTTTGCACATGTTCATGATCAAGTCGCTGCCAACATTCGTGGTGAGCAGAATGATCGTGTTCTTGAAGTCGATCAGCCTCCCCTCACCGTCTTCCATCATCCCCTTGTCGAAGACCTGGAAGAAAATCTCGTGCACATCCGGATGTGCTTTTTCGACCTCATCCAGCAACACCACGCTGTAGGGACGTCGCCGGACCGCTTCGGTCAGGATGCCGCCTTCTCCATAGCCCACATAACCAGGAGGAGCGCCCTTCAGCGTGGACACGGTGTGCGCTTCCTGGAATTCGCTCATGTTAATCGTGATAATATTGCTCTCCCCGCCGTAGAGCGTTTCCGATAGAGCCAGAGCGGTCTCGGTTTTTCCCACGCCACTGGGGCCGGTCAAGAGAAAGACGCCAATCGGTTTGCTGGGATTATCTAAACCGGCACGCGAAGTTTGAATCCGTTTGGCGATGGCTTCCAAGCCGTGACGCTGGCCAATCACGCGCTTCTCAAGGCTGTCCGCCAGGGTCAGCACTGCCTGAATTTCATTCTTTACCATCCGCCCGACCGGGATGCCGGTCCAATCCGCGAGGACCGATGCCACGGCTTGTTCGTCTACGCTCGGTAAAATGAGCGGATTCTCGCCCTGGATCGCCGAAAGGTGTTTTTCCAGCTCACGCAATTGGGCGAGCAGCGCTTCGCGATCTTCCGCCCTGGCCTTGGGCTGATCAGGTCTGTCCGGACCTGGTCCATTTTTTTTGTTCAACTTGGTCTCAAATTGCTGGGCCGGAACGGCTGCGTTTTCCAACCGTAGTTTGCGGCGAAGGTCAAGGATTTCACCGACCAGTTCCCTTTCTTTTTTGTACGCCTTTTCCAGCATCGCCAGCCGCTCCTTTTCCGAGGTCAGATCTGATTCGATCCCGCTCGCGCGCTGCTGGTGATCAATGCCGATCATTGATTCGCGTCCGACGATCGCGAGTTCAGTTTCCAGAGCGGAAATTCGGCGCTGGCAATCCTCAAGAGCCGGCGGAGTCGCATGCTGGCTGATGGCCACCCGCGCGCAAGCCGTATCGATAAGACTGACCGCTTTATCCGGCAATTGTCGTGAGGGAATGTAACGGTTCGATAAACGAGCGGCGGCTTCGAGGGCCTCATCAAGAAGATGCACCCGGTGGTGTTTTTCCAGAACGGGAGCGAGACCACGAATCATCAGGATCGCTTTGTCCTCGCTTGGCTCGTTTACCTTGATCACCTGAAAACGGCGTGTGAGTGCAGGATCCTTCTCAAAGTACTTTTTATACTCGGCCCAGGTGGTGGCCGCGATGGTGCGAAGTGTACCCCTGGCAAGTGCCGGCTTAAGCAGGTTCGCTGCGTCACCCTGCCCCGCCGCGCCTCCAGCGCCGATCAGCGTGTGCGCCTCGTCGATGAAGAGAATGATCGGCTTCGGAGAAGCCTGGACCTCCTCAATTACCTGGCGCAACCGATTCTCGAATTCTCCTTTCATGCTTGCCCCAGCCTGCAGCAAGCCAAGGTCCAAGGTTCGCAGGGTGACTTCTTTGAGGGCCGGAGGGACATCGCCGGCCGCAATTCGCAGGGCAAACCCTTCGACGACCGCGGTCTTTCCGACACCGGCTTCGCCGGTCAGGATCGGGTTGTTCTGCCGGCGGCGCATGAGAATATCGATAATCTGCCGGATTTCTATGTCTCGACCCAGAATCGGATCGATTTCTCCTTTTCTCGCTTTCTCTGTCAGGTCAACCGAGAATCGTCCAAGCGCTTCCTGCTTGCCCAGAGGCGCAGGGGCCATCGCCCCGCTGGTCTCGCCTGGAGACACTCCCCCAGCACCGGCTTGATCCGCAGCACCAAGCGATTCTTCCGGAGAGCCGCCGGTCACCTTGGCAAAATTATCCGTTAGCGTTTCCAGTTTTATATTCGAGAATTCTTTCGATAGACTAAGAAACACGTTCCGGAGGCTCGGAGTTTTGAGCAAGGCAACCACGACGTGGCCCGTCCGGACGCGGTTTTCTCCGAAAAGAAGAGAACCGAATACCCAACCACGTTCGACCGCTTCTTCAAGGTGGGGCGAAAAATCCGAGATGGAGGTAGCACCGCGAGGCAACTTGTCGAGAGCAGTGGTCAGATCCGTGGCCACCTTGGAGGTGTTTAAGCCGAAATGCTTGATGATCTTGTGCAGATCGGAGTCGGCTAGTTGAAAGATTTGGTTCAACCAATGTACGAGTTCGACGTACGGATTGCTCCGCATCTTGCAAAAGATGGTCGCGCTCTCGACTGCCTTGTAAGCGATCGGATTAAGTTTTCCGAAGAGAATCGATCTTTTGATTTCAGCCATTCGTCGTCACTTGCGGACTGCGTGAATCCATTTTGAGATCCGCCAATTGAATAATAAAAAGGTCAGGCGTCAGGAACCGAACTCCTCCCATCATTATTCATTTTCATTGTGGCCATCAATCTTAAATATAACTTAGCAAACCGTCTCGGTTTGCCTGCTTGGGGGACCAGACAAACCGGGGCGCTTCGCCAGGGAAGCAAAGCGGGACGCTTTGCTTACTAATGACACGAGGTTTCCGGGTCGAAAATCGTATCGTCAGGATCGCGGGTAAAAGGTTTACTCTTCAACCAGGTCGTCCAACCTAGCATCGCGCCTTGGCCTAAAGAAATAGCAGGTACCGCCGAGGCCTTCACGACACATTGGAGATCCCAGTAGAATTCGTGATTTGCATAGTTCAGGACCCAATCTTTCAAACGCCTGAAACTGTCGCCGATCGGTACCAGCCTTTTTAAATCAACCAGCTCCATCGGGCCCATGCGAATCCGGAACTTCAATTGGACTTCGTACTTCCGTTCTCCCACTACGGCGTTGATCCCTAAACTTCCGGTTTCTGGCGACTCGCCCAACCTGCAGCGATTTTCGTCTGGTATCCTCATCCAATATCCTGCGAACTCCCGGATCTCCGTAGGGATGCGAAAAAAGTCCGCCAGGATTGCTTCCAGCCCTTCGGCATTCCGGGTTTGAGCCGACAGGCGGCCCGCAAAATGAACCTTGGTCCAATCCGGGACCGAGTCCCGACCCTGCAGCGAAGGGGTTCCGATCCCAAAGAAACTCCCGAAATAATCGAAATAACGAGCGCCGCTCGGGCGATCGAAATCGACGCTCTTCTCGTTGCTCGCCCATGCACGATAAAAAAACGACAGCATCCGATGATGGAAAATGTCCATGAACCGAACCAGCGTCGGATCATGCGCGTTCCTCAGGCGATCGCGGGCGAAATCAGTGAGCTGCTGCGGCAAAGGACCGTTCGGTCCGAACATGCCGAGGAAGTTGACATACATCCGAAGCACGGAGCCCACAGGTGCTACGTTTTCAATGCTGGAAGGAGCGAAAGCGAGTGATGGAATCTGACAAAAACGCAAATAGTCCTCCTCCAACCGGATCGAGGTTCCAACCCGGGGCCACGCCATGTGTTCCGACTCCAGCCGTCGAACCGCCTGGAAGAAATTGAACTCGTGCGGCCGCAAGGCCATTTCAGCAACTAAGCTATCTGACGTCTGCCGATCAGGTTCGGCCATCGCATGATCTCCCCGCGTCGCAGTGAGACGATCACCGTCTCAGTGAAAGAATTGATCGATACATAACGCGCAAAAAACTGTGCCAGGACAGCGCCGAGAATGAAGATCCCTGAGCCTTCAAACGCCTCTTCATCCATGATGACCCTGATCTCCAGCCCACGCGCAAAGGTTAGCGGCCCGGCGCTGGCTACCCGCCGGACAATCGGCGTTGCCATTGCTGAGCGAATGCCTTCGATTTGTCGCAACGTAAAAACATCGGTCGGGTTGACGTACAATTTCAGCAAATCGCGTAGGGCGACGGCTCCATCACCCTCTTTTGCATCGAGCAGCGAGAGGTAATTTAAAGACAAATGGTTGAT
>JAFAKL010000386.1 GCA_019235445.1 Verrucomicrobiota bacterium
AAGGCCTTGCGCAACAACCAAAGCATCACACACGAGTCCTTGCCAATGCTCCACAACATGGCCAGGCGCTTAAATTTGCGGTAGGCCTCGCGCAGGATATAAATGCTTTGGTTCTCGAGCACATCGAGGTGAGCATACCTGGATTCCATGGTCAGATTTTGTCCCCTAAAAAAGTGTGAATACCGCACTCATTCTTGTCAAATCCCGTCCAGCGCCCCGCACGCTCATCCTGCCCCGATATCACCACGCTCGTACACGGGTGGCAGCCAATGCTTCGAAATCCACGATCCATCAAAGCATTGTATGGTATTCCGTGACGCCGTACATATTCCCACACCTGATCTCGAGACCAGCGTGCCAGCGGGTGAACCTTCACGATGTTCTTTTCACGAAGCCGATCAAATTCGTAAAGTTCCAAGACTTTTATGTTCGCTCTGCGGGTAGATTGCTCTCGACGTAGCCCGGCGATCCAAGCATCGAGCTGATTGAGTTTTTTCTGTAATGGTTCAACTTTGCGTAGTGTGCAGCAAAGATCGGGATTGCTCAACCAGAGTTGCGGAGCAAAATCCTGCGCCTGCTGTTCGACCGTGCGCTCAGGAACCAACGCTTCGATCACGATTCCGAAATATGCTTCCAGCCGAGTCTTTAACTCGAGGGTTTCAGGAAAAAGCAGGCCGGTATCGAGCGTAAAAACCGGTAGCGGCAACCCGGCGGCTACCGCGTGATGGATCGTGACGAGACCGGCTCCCTGGAAGCTGGTCCCGATCGCTGCGGTGCGGCCGAACTGCTCGAAAGCCCAGCGCAGGATCTCCGTGGCCGAAGCGGCCTCAAACTCTGCCGCCAAAGAAGCGATCTCCGCCGGGTTAAAGGTGAGCAAGGCTGGCATTTTATACTTCTCTATATACAAATAGGAATTAGCAAGCGGTTTTTTCTTCACCAGAGGCGCACCAGCCCCTGAAGGTACCCAAACAACAACTGGACGAACTGACCTCAAAAAAGAGAGAAACCCAGAGAAGTTTTTGCTGGTCAGAAATCTTCTATGGGGGTAAGTAAACGGCCCTTTTCCGAATGCCATGAACCAACCGTGCCTCCGAATAGGATTGCCTTCGGGTAGTCTGCAAGAGTCGACTCTCGATCTCTTCGCCAAAGCCGGTTACCAGATTAGCGGATCAAAGAGATCTTACAAGCCGACCGTCGACGACCCAGAACTCGAGATCAGGCTCCTACGGGCTCAGGAAATCAGCCGGTACGTCGAGCATGGATTTCTCGATTGCGGAATTACGGGCAAGGATTGGATCGAGGAGAATAATTCCGACGTTGAACTGATAGAAAAGCTGGAGTACAGCAAGTCCACTTCGAGCCCGACGCGTTGGGTGCTGGTCGTGCCTCTGACTTCCTCGGTCCTGTCAGTAAAAGATCTTGAAGGGAAACGAATCGCCACCGAGGCCGTCGGTCTGACGACTCGATTTCTGGAGGCCAAAGGAGTGAGAGCGAGAGTAGAGTTCAGCTGGGGTTCCACCGAGGTAAAAGTGCCTGAACTGGTCGATGCCATCGTCGATATTACCGAGACCGGTACCTCTCTGGCAGCGAACAATCTGCGGATCGTCGAAGTCATTACGGAATCGTATCCGCAAATAATCGGCAACAGGGAGTCGATGAGAGACTCTTGGAAGAAAGGCAAGATCCAGCGGCTGGTCCTGCTGTTAAAAGGGGCCCTGAATGCCCGCGACAAGGTCGGTCTCAAAATGAACCTTGAAGAGGTTAAACTCAAGGATCTGCTGGAGAAGCTGCCCGCTCTTCGCAATCCGACCATAGCACGTCTGTCCCAACCTGGTTGGGTTGCCATCGAGACGATCATCGACGAGAAGGTCGTCCGTGAAATTATCCCGGAGTTGAAGCGGTTGGGAGCCGAAGGGATTATCGAGTATCCATTGAATAAAGTTGTTTATTAGGCTTCAATTCACCACCGGCGGCTGGTCCGGGAATTCTTAACCAGCATTGAACAGTCTAAATATGGGTTCACTGAAAAAGAGAAGAAAAGCAAAAATAGCAAAGCATAAGCGCCGCAAACGCATGAAGGAAAACCGGCACAAGAAGCGTTTGCGATACAAGTCCTGAGTTCTAGATTTCGTCATGAGTACCTGGAAGCCGGCACGCCTGCTCCTTTGCGTGGGAGCAAGTGTCGGTGCATCGTTGGGCGCGCTGGTCACGCCAGGAGAAGCTGAAACGGCGTTTTCCGACTTGCTGGCGTCCAAAGTGAGTTCTGTACCACGGTACAGAAGTCTCGAAGAGACGTTCTACTCGGATATCCGTTCCGCGGCACCGGACCAGCAGCTGTCCAAGAGCCTTGAAAGGAAAGCGGACGCCCAGGCCGCTTACATGGAGGGAATTCTCCTGGAAGAGGAGGGAGACTACGAAGCGGCCCTGGCAGCCTATAGCCGATCCTTGCAGTTAGACCCGGGCGGCAATCCGCAATTAGCTGTCCGAATCTCCCACGACTATGCGAAACGAGGCGATATCGCGAGCGGAATCGATGTTCTTAAAGATCTGGCAAAGGCGCGCCCTCGCGAGCCGTTGGCATATCTGAACCTCGCGTACTTTTATCTCAAACAGCTCAAAAAGCCGGAATTGGCAGTCAAGTACGCTGAACTGGCCGTCGAAGTCGATCCAAACAACTTCACAGGGTACGAAACACTTTTCGAGGTATACGTGGCCCTTAAGCGCAAGAAGGAGGCGGAAGCTACTTTGATCAAGGCGCAAAAGCTGAACCTGAAGGACGCAAACTTCTGGCTCATTCTCGTCGACCTTACAATCCAGTTATACAGCGACAATCAGGGAAATTTTCCGCTTCAACGATTGGGGGAAGTGGATCCTCTTTTGAAAAAAGCCGCTGACAACGCCGGTAACGACGGAAATATCTACACCAAGATTGCCGATGATTACGTCCTGGTTGATCAGGTGGCCAGCGCCATCCCGTTCTATCTTCGAACGCTCGAATTGAACAAAGACAACGCCGAGGTGCGCTACAAACTTGCCCAAAGCTTTCTCAAAACCGGCCAACGAGACCAGGCGATCCGCAGCCTGGAAGAAATGGTGAAGGCTAATCCGCTCAAATTCGAGATTTACGAATTCCTGGCCCGTTTATACGAAGAAGCCGGCAACAAAGAGCGAGCGCTCGCAAACTATGAGCAAGCCCTGTTACTTGCCCCCAATCAGCCTGAGAATTATTTGCACACTGCCGGGGTCCAACTTGAGCTGAAACAATACGATCAGGCGATTAGCACCTTGGAAGAAGCAAAGCGTCGGTTCGCAATTCCTCAAATCACGTACAGTCTGGCCATCACTCTCTCCGCGGCCAAGCGTTACTCCGAAGCTCTGCCGATTTTCGAAGCTGCCCTCCAGGAGGCGAAAGCGAACCAGGAGGAACTTCTCGACGGAAGTTTTTACTTCAATTACGGGGTCACGGCAGAACAGGCCGGATTGGTGGAAAAGGCAGCTCCGCTGCTCGAGAAATCGATCGAACTCGATCCGTCCAAGGCCGCCCAAGCCTACAACTATCTCGGTTACATGTGGGTTGATCGAGATATGAATCTGGACGAAGCCGGTGCAATGATCCGAAAGGCGCTCGAAATCGAACCCGAAAACGGCGCATACCTCGATAGCCTCGGCTGGTTCTACTTTAAAAAAGGCGAATTCAGCCGGGCCATCACCGAACTCTTGCACGCCGCTGAATTGATCAATCCCCCCGACCCCGTGGTTTACGAGCACATCGGAGACACCTACCGGTCCCTGGGTAACGGCCTTCAGGCCCTGGCTTACTGGCAAAAAGCGCTCACTCTGGATCCGCAAAACACGTCTCTCACCTCGAAAATCGACCAGGTGAAAGCGAAAATGACTTCTAACCCGGCGAATTCTCCAGCCGCCGTCCTCCCTGCTCCAGGAACATCCGAGCGCTAGTGTACTAGGCCGTCTGCAATTCCTGGTCGCGCCTGACGAGGTACCGTTCCACGCGCGCATACACCTTCGGCGACACTAAAGCGACAACGCTGACATGGGACTCCTCATACTCGACGTCGATCACCAGACCCGTCCGATGGAGCAGGGAGAGCAGGTCCGTGCGATCAAGCGGCAACGCCAACTCGACTCGCGATACGCGATCCGCCAGCAGATCTCCCATCCGATGCAAAAGCTCTCTCAAACCTTCTCCAGAGCGTACGGAAACAAATACTCCATCCGGGAAATGAAGCCTCAGGGTGTGCAACGTTGACTCATCCTTCACTAAGTCCACCTTGTTTAGCACGGTGATCATCCGTTTCGCATCAGCACCCAATTCGCCCAGTACTCGCATCGTTGTCTGATACAATTCGAACACTCGCGGGTGACTAGCATCGAGCACGTGGATGAGAAATTCGGAAAGCACCGCCTCTTCGAGTGTGGCTTTAAACGCCTCCACCAAGCGATGCGGTAAACTCCTGACAAAGCCAACGGTGTCGGTCAAGAGCAAGCTCTGGCCAGTCGGTAGAATTACTCGGCGGGTCGTGGTATCGAGCGTCGCGAACAGCTTGTCTTCCACGAGCACCTGTGCGCCGGTCAGCTTTTTTAACAAAGCCGATTTGCCGACGTTCGTGTATCCTACAATTGCGGCGCTCGGAAGAGGGAGACGCTGCCGCTGTTTCCGCTGAGTGGCGCGCCGCAGACGCACGAGCTCAAGGTCGCTTTTCAAACAGTCGATTTGCGCGCGCACCAGCCGGCGGTCCGCCTCCAGCTGCGTTTCACCTTCGCCCTTCCCGCCCAATCCTCCTCCTTGCCGGCTGAGATGGCCCCAAGCTCGCGTCAGTCGGGGCAGCGAGTATTCCATCCGAGCCAAATCCACTTGCAATCGCGCTTCTTTCGTTTGAGCCCGCCGGGCGAAAATATCAAGAATCACTTCCTCCCTATCAATGACGGCTATTCCGGTCAGAGCCTCCCAATTGCGTTGCTGGGCCGGACTCAGCCCATTGTCGAAAACGATGACGTCTATCTCTAGCTCCTTAGCGCGTTGGGAAATTTCTTCTGCCTTTCCGGACCCGACAAAATATCGGGGAGTCCGATCCGAAACCTTGACCACTAAACGGTCGATGACTCGGATTGCCAGCGTATCAACTAGGGAATCCAGCTCCGCCAGCAGGCTTTCACATTCGTCTCTTTGGTCTGCGCCCTGGTAGACAGCAACCAGTAAGGCTCTCTCGATCTGTCGTGGTTCTTCCTTAATATTGAACATCAGCTATTTCTTTGGGAATGCGGCAACGCCGTCTGCAACCAGTTCAACCTCGCTGTCGGTTAGCTCCGGAAAGATAGGAAGCGCCAGCACCTCTCGCGCAGCGGCTTCAGATTCCGGGAAGGGTCCGTCCTCAAGGTAGGCGAAACATTTCTGGCGATGCAAAGGAATGGGATAATAGATTTCTGTTCCGATGCCACAGTCTTTGAGGTGTTCCCGTAATTCGTCGCGCCTGGTCGCACGGACGACGAACTGGTGATAATTATGTCCACGATGACCCAGCTGCTCAACGTGGGGTTCATCAGGCAGCCGGATTTCCGGCGTTAAATTCACAAATTTGTTCCGATAATATTGCGCAATCTCCCATCGCCTTCTGGACCAGCCCTCCAAATGCGGTAATTTTTTCAGGAGAATCGCCGCCTGTAGTGAATCGAGACGAAAGTTGCCACCCACAAATTCGTGTTGGTATTTGGGCGCCATCCCATGATTTCGCAACGCCTTCATGCGCTCTGCTATCCGGCTGTCTCTGGCCATCGCCATTCCGGCGTCCCCAAACGCTCCCAGGTTTTTCGTCGGATAGAAGCTGAAGTATCCAAAATCTCCAATTCCGCCCGCGTGTTTTATCTCCCCAGAGGACGGATAGTCGACCCCGATCGCTTGAGCGGCGTCTTCAATCACAGGCAAGGCATAGCGAGCGCAGATCGCCTGGATTTCGTCCATCCGGCAGCAAAGACCGAAGAGATGGATTGGAATGACGGCTCTGATCCGGAACCCATCCGGGGTTCGGAGAATATCCTCATCAAACGTGCACTTCGTGGAGAAAAACAGCTCCAGTTTTTCCGGTGAAAGACAGAATGTTCCGGGGTCAATATCGACAAACGCCGGCTTCGCTCCCAGTCTGGCGACGCAACCTGCCGTAGAGAAAAAAGTAAAAGGCGTCGTGACAACTGCATCACCTGGCCCGATCCCCAAAGCCATTAGAATCAAAAGTTCCGCATCCGTCCCGGATGAAACTCCGACCGCATGACCTTTTCCGCACAACGACGTGATCGCCTGCTCCAGCTTTTCGACTTTAGCCCCGAGAATGAAGGCCTGATCATCACAGACGGCGGCCAGCTCGTTCAGGATTTCCTCTCGCAGAGGCAGGAACTGCTTTTTAAGATCAAAAAAGGGTACTTTGGTCACTCGCCTGACCAATATTATCGGATACAGCCGCGCCCTATGCAAACCAAATTGGCCGTTGCAGTTGCTCACAAAAAAATACAGCCGCTGAGCGGTCTGGAGACGAACCACGCCCGGAGAATACTATGAGACACATCGCGTTATTCGTCGTTCTCTCGGCTGGCGTATGCCTCACATTGCGAGCCGAAGATCAGGGTCCAGTGGAAAAAACTGGGAAAACAGTAGAGAAGGCCGCTAAAAAAACAGGTGAGACGATTGAACATGGGGCGAAAGCGACAGGCCGGACCATTGAACATGGCACGCAAGCGACCGAACGGACGGTTGGCAAGGGACTGGTGAAAACGGGGGATACACTGGAAAAAGCGGGACACCAGCACCATGTCGTGCACCGAAAAACGGCAAAAGCGAGTCCAAGTCCTTCTCCGAAGGTTGAACCATCTCCGGCCGCTTCTCCTTCTCCGGCGGCGGTAGAGTCAACGCCGGCACCTACGCCGATGGAATCAGCGCCAAAGCCGGCATCGACTCCGATGCCCGCGGCTACGCCCGTTTCCACGCCGATGCCAGCAGCTACGCCGGTTTCCACGCCAATGCCAGCAGCTACGCCGGAAACGACGCCGGTGACAGCGCCCACTCCAACTCCTGGCGATTAGGCCGTTGTTCTCCAATCGGGTTACGTGTTTTAGCGCCACTTCTAGCATCAGCGGTCGTGACCGTGAAACACGTGGCCCCTGCGCGATCGACTATAAGGACGAAGCGAGACTGAGGGAGACTATAGGAGCTCGCCGCGCAAATCGTAGACCTGGGTTCCGGTAATCCGGGCTCGGATGAATTCGCCCACCGGAGCACTGCTGGAGAGTAACACGCGTGTATCCACATCCGGAGCGTCCCCTGCGCCGCGAGCGATCAACGGCTGCTCCACGAGTGCCTTGATT
>JAFAKL010000102.1 GCA_019235445.1 Verrucomicrobiota bacterium
GGCGACGACGGAGATATCGGGGTCCCGGGATTAGCCTTAAGCTCTCGAACCAGCCTCAGACCGTCCATGCCCGGCAAGGCTAGATCAAGCAGAATGAGCTCTGGCTTTGCCAGCTTAATAGAATTTAGGGCATTTTCTGCCGCTTCAGCATTGCTCACTCTGTGTCCGGCTGCGCGAAGCACCAGGTGGGCGAGCTTCAGGTGGGACGGATCATCGTCTATCACGAGTATATGAATGGTTCTCCTCCGGCATTACTTTGCGTTGGGAGCGTGTTCCAAGAATTCAGCGACTTGGCTTTGCAATTCGCGTGTGTTAATCGGTTTGGTGATGTAGCCATCGCACCCGGCAGAGAAGGCTTTTTGATCGTCTCCTTTCATCGCGGAAGCCGACAGCCCGACGACAACAATGTGAGCTGTCTTTTTGTCGCCTTTGAGTTTCCTGGTTAGCGTCAGCCCGTCCATCCCGGGAAGGGCAATATCCATCAAAATGAGATCAGGCGAAGAGCGTTGCACGACCGCCTGGGCCTCTTCGGCGTCCGTCGCTGTGACAATCTGGTACCCCTCAAATTTGAGCAGTTTCAAGACAAGCTTCAAGTTGGTCGCGTTATCATCGACAACGAGGATCACTGAGTTGCGATTTTGCATCAGACTCCTATTCGGGCAGTTTCGTCGGTGACCAGTGGCAGTTCGACCGTGAAGCTGCTGCCCTTGCCCACTTCACTCTCCACGTGGATTGCGCCGCCTTGGAATTCTACAATTTTCCGGGTCAATACCAGGCCCAGTCCGGTGCCTTGGTAACGGCGGGTCGGGCCCGAGTCGAGCTGTTCAAAGTCCTGGAATAGTCGTTCAACGTCCTCCGGATTGATGCCAATGCCGGTATCTTTCACCTCCAACCTAACCCGGTGGGCCTCGTGCATCGCGGCGCGGATTTGCACTTTGCCGCCCTCATCGGTGAATTTGATTGCGTTGGAGAGCAGGTTGTAGAGAACCTGCTTTAACTTTTGCTGGTCGAGCGTGACCTGCGCAAGGTCGGGCGCAACGGCAATTTCTATCTGGATCCTCTTCTTCTGAGCGATCGCCCCGGCTACGTTGCAGACCTCCGCTATGGCTTCGCGAAGCACGAATCGCTCCGGATTCAGCTCAATTTTTCCCGCCCCAACTTTAGCCAGGTCAAGCACATCGTTGATGAGCTGTAGCAGGTGCTTGCCACTGTTTAAAATGTCTTCTAGATCCTCCTTCTGCTCCGGGTTAATGCTTCCGGGCTTGCCATCCACCAGAAATTCAGCAAAGCCGATGATGCCGTTAAGTGGTGTCCGGAGCTCATGCGACATGTTGGCCAGAAACCGGTCTTTAGCCTCAGCGGCGTGTTGGAGTTGAATGGTTTTATCATAAAGGACGCGCTCAATCCGTTTGCGCTCCGTGATGTCTCTCGTGATTTTGGAGAACCCCCGTAAGGAGCCCTTATTGTCAAATAGACCCGTAATCACGACGTTAGCCCAGAACTGTTGCCCACCTTTGCGGATCCTCAAATTCTCGTCCTCCGCGTGTCCTTCCACGAGGGCCCTCCGGAGAGCCAATTCGGGCTTACCTTGCGCAATGGCCTCAGGAGGATAGAAGCAGGAGAAGTGTTTGCCGATGATCTCAGTAGCCTGGTAGCCATTGATGCGCTCAGCGCCGGTGTTCCAACTGACGACATGCCCATCGGGACTGAGCAGGAAGATTGCATAGTCTTGCACGCCTTCGATCAACAACCGAAATCGCTCCTCACTCAGCCGTAATGCATCCTCCGCCCGCGTCCAGCGATCAATTTCCCGGCAAATGATGAGGCCGCATAAGCATAAAAAGATGATTGACAAAGCACCTCCAATAAAACTTACCTCTTGAGTCTTTCTGGATGCGGCGTCCGCAGCCTCTGAGCGCTTTGTCAAGAGCCGCCGCTCTTCCTGTTTCATCTCGAGCAGCTCGACTCCAAGCTGATCGATCAATCGCTTGCCGCTATTGTCACCGTTCGCTTCAGTAGCTCCCGTCAAGTTTCCCTGCTTGCGAAGCTCGATTCCATTTTTCAGTTTAGCAAGTCTCGCCGTAATCAGGGGCTCGAGGTGGTCTAACGAGCGCTGTTGCATGGGATTGTCAGCAGTCAATTCACGCACTTTGTTCAAGTCTTGCTGTACATGGCCAAGGGAGAGGTTATAGGCTTCAAAGTACGATTCATCACCCGCGAGCAAGTAGCCACGCTGACCAGTCTCTGCGCCAACCAAATCAGTACGTACAGCATCAAGCGCCTCGAGAACCAGATGCGTATGTGCCACCGACAATCTGTCTGCGTCAGCGAGAAGCGTGCTTTGATACGACATGAAACTCATGCCGCCCACGGCGACCAGTGCCGCACCAAGCCCTAAGAGTATCTTGATCTTAAATGTCATCTCGACCAGCGAACAAAATTACTTGTTCCTTGTTCATCATGTTACTCCTGAATTTCATAAAAACAATGATTACAAGCAATTAACAAAACTCTTTTTACGATGGTCCCCCAGGACTTTTGGTCAACCAGACCGAGGACGGCAAAGAGAACAACCGTGCGGTGATGAGTAAAAGGGCAAGCCATGTTCGTGTCACGCTCACGTTCGAGGTTAGTAAGCGAAGCGTCCTCCCTTCGCCTCTTGGAAGCGGCAAACCGAGACGATTCGCGTACAGGTCCCGCCCGTCGAGAACGGTGAACGGCGAACGTTGATTCTGAAGAGGAGTGGCGCTTCTACATTTCAGGGTTGCCGAATTCCCTTGAGGCCCGAAATCTGGGCCAATGGGCGTTGGCCGGATAGCTCGCGCCATGCAAGCGGCTGAACTGGGATTAAACGAGAGAGGGAATCGTCCCAAATCCAGTATTCTATTACGGACTCGACCCGCAGGCCGTCTGGTCTTGAGTTGAAAAAGCAGAAGAGGCCAGAAGTATTCTGGCCTCTTCACGGGAATCCAATTTTTAATAAACGTTCAATCCTGAACGAATTGACTAGAAGGCGAAACGCATACCAAAACGCGTGGAAGGAAAGTTATTTTTCGGTCCGTTCACCAGATTGTAGCGGACGTCGGAGAATAAGCCGATGTGCGGCGTGAAACGGTATTCAAGCCCCAGGCCATCGTCCCCGAGGACTTCATCGTCTGTATCTCTACGGTGTAGTTCATTCGCATGTCCAAACGTAGCCACCCGGGTGAACCTATTGTTTTGGTTAAATATTCCCCCGACACCGCCAAACACATATGGCGCAAGATGAACGCCGGGGAATTTGAGATCGAGAGGATACCGGAGAATTACGTTTCCGGTTACGGTCGAACCGAAAAAGTCTCCCGGGACCTCGAAAAAAACACCCTCGATTAAAAATCCGACGTATTGGAGCGGAAAATATTGACCGTCGATGCCGCCTCCCCAAGCGTGATTTCCAATCGAACGAGTGTTGTTGTTGTACGTCCAGCCGTACGAGCCGAAAAGGCCGAGGCTGAATTCATTGCTGCGAAAGTAGCTTAGCGGCGGTGGGGGGGCGGCGGCGCAGCGACTTCTTTCGAGCTGACGACCGGCTGCCCGGCAAACCCTGACACTACTTGCGATGCAATTGCGACGGCGGTTAAGGCGAGGAGTTTTTTCATAGTCAGTTTGTTTACTTCAAACATTATTTTGACGAGCAGTTGATTAAGTTGGTTGCCATCTTTTTTCTTTGTAAAACCTACTTCTAAAAAAAAATTGAACGCCCGGACTAACTCTTCTGTCATCCAGAGTTGAACATAACTCTTTGAACAAATCCCTGAAAAGGACGGCCGGCCAAGGGAATTACAATTATCGTGCAGTCAGGTTTACTAGCACCTCGCTGTGTTTATAATTCACTAGAACTGTGGGTCTTAACACGAGTACCGAAACGTTCGATAGGCGATTTTGGCATTGGCATGTTTTCTGCTCCGGGCCAATAAGACAGCCGAGGATTGCAAAAGCATGATGCGCCGGGGTGGAAAAGCTCCTTGCACTCCGGAGTTCATCCCCGCACGGTTAGCTGTTCAAAGAACGAAGCCCCTATCGAAAAATCAGGGCTTGACCGGATGCGGAGCGTTTATGGGTGAAGGCCGCTAGGTCAGTCGAAAATGCGCCGCCAAAACGGGTACCAGGCGGGAGTGTTACCTTCAGGATCGACGGGGTGAATGGTCGTCTTGCGGAATCCTTTTTCACAATGTTTAACGATCGCTTTAAACTTGGGAAGCGACATGAGCTCGAACGGCTTCACGAGGTACTCTTCTTCCCGGGATCGTGTCGTGCTGCGGCCCCCTTTGCCGCGCGTGTACGATTTTTTCCAATGCATCCGCTTGCCAATGAAATCGGCCGAACCTTCGGCGCAGGCTTTGTCCGCAGCCTTGAAAATGATTCTGTTGCGAAGGTTCAAGATGGTTACTTCGGCTTTTTCTCTGGTTCCAAGAGCCGGGAAAAACGAGAGCTTGGACTGTGCGGCCATGACCGTGGTAGCGTTGGCCTGACGGATCACGTCTACATTCGCATCTGACTCAGAGATGAAGCGTTGGGCTTCATCCTGCCAACAGATGAGGAGATTGTCCTCTGGCACCGGGCGTCGAGCAGGTGGCCTCGGATCAAAACGGCGAAGCACATGTGTGTAAAAGAGCAGCTTCAAAATGGTGGTGATGTATCGGCGTTCAGTTTGATATTTCTGAGGCAAGGAAAGACAAATAATTGCCCCGTCGTCCAAGGCCGAGAAATCAAAGGAGTTTTCTTCAGGTCCGAAAACTTCGATGATATCAGGATTAATGAAGTAATTGAGATAATTGTAAATGGTGGATATCACGCCTCCGAGCTGCTCAGGAGGCTGCCGGAGATATCCGTTTAGAAAGTGGTCGTAGCATTCCCTGGCGTCGGGATGCCCAGAAATTTTTGCTGCTTCCAGACGTCGCAAGAGCGATTTCAGGACGGGCTGATACTGAAGCACTTCGAGTAAATGATGCATTGTGGGAACAAGATTCAGGAGGCGAAAAAGCTGGATGCCCCGCCCGATATTGGCATGGGCCTGCGTCTTAAAGAACCCTTTGTCTTCGGCTCCAGAGGCAAGCGCTGATGCGGTATCCACGATGACCGTCGCATAAGTCGACCAGGGGATAGTCAGATCAGACAAAAGATTGAAGCGGGCCGATGGCACCCAGTCTTCTTCCGCGTGGTCCGGTCTGGTCTGCAGAAGCAGCAGGTCGTTTGCGCGACCATACTTTCTCGCCATGCGGACAAGGGTTTCGTGGTAAATACCTTTTTCGTCGCAACAGAGTCCGCCCCAGTCGGGTTCATGTTGAAAGACCGAGTGGAGAAGAACGTTAATCGCGAAAGTTTTCCCAGCTCCTGTGTCTCCGGTGATTAGCCAGCCCCTGCAAAAATCGTTGCGTTCCCAATGAAATCCGCCGATTGATGCCGTTTTCCGGCGGAATTTTGACTGTGCCGGGGCAAAATTGAAACTGACGGGAATCCCGACAAAGAGTGGAAGGAAACTAAGCCAGCCAACGATGGGTTCAAAAAGCCATCCGACAGCCAGGGAGAATAACCAGAGAGATAAAAGCGGCCAGGAGCAAACGTAGGCCCACCTTTCCTGAAACCTGCGGGCGCTTACCCATCGGAGTGCCGTCGCGAACGCTTGAGCGAGCGATGTTTGATCAGCGGCGTATCGCCGCTCGTAGACCGTCTCTCCGTGCTGGACGACCTTGATCGCAAATCTCGGGAGCAGCGGGTTGGCACTCGAACCCTGCTGAAGAGTGGGGAAGAGCGATCGCGCTTTAATTTCAAACGGTCCTGAATGCGCCAGCGTGACCGATAGGGCGCCTTTGCCATAGGCGGGAAGCCTTATCATACGACCGTCAGGGCCGGACCCGGACAAGGAGTCCGGAGATTGCTGGAGTGGCAGATTATCCGCGAGATTGCCCGGGGAGTTAACGGCGACAGAGGTCTGAGCCATGCAGTATGACAACACTAAAATATAGTGTTGTCAAATGAATTGAAAATAGGGGGACGGATATTAAAGACACTAAATTTAGTGTAGCAAAAGGTTTCCACCGCCGCCCCTTAAACCCGGTCCGACTCTTAACTGCCCCGCATCGACTTTGGCGCCGTTTACCAAGGCGGCCTGCTGATCGGTCCGGCAGCGCGTTCGTCTATTTGCCCCAGCGATTCAGAACCGCGCTCGTCACGGCCTCGCGAACCGTCTCGTGGCGCATGGCCCATTGGAACTGGTAAATCTGGTTCTCGTACTGCTCTTCGAATTCGCGTTTCATCGCATCCGTGATTCTGGCGGGGGAAATCGCTCCTCGAATCCGTGAGGCGACATCCTCGACTATTTCGAGGCAATACAGGATGAGCATCTTCGCCGCTCTTTGTGATATGTCGTCCAGCTCTTCGGTGCAGATTAGAAAGAAATTTTCCCAGGTAACCTTTGTCACGCCTTTTAACCACTGCTCCTTCCCCTCGTAAAAAACCCCCTGTTTCCGTTGCGCTTCCAGGAAGTCATCGAGCGACAGCAACTTACCATCTGCCGAGAATGACCACCTGGCAGATTCTACCACGCTTTGCTTAGTTTCCTTCGCGGTAACCATTTTGTGCTTCTTTTTATAAATTTGGTATGTAATTTGTGTAACATCTTAATTGACTGAAAGTAAAGTGCGCAAACACAACAAAGTTTTCAACACGTTACCAGTCCCTGAGTCGGGGGACCAACTCGGTTTTGGCGACGATCTAATCGAAGCGTTTTATAAGCTCACTCCGGATGAACGGGAAATCGTCATGGACATTGTGGACCGCCTCAAACCGGGGGTCACCGCGTACGACTTTGACGACTTCGATCTTCAGCCGGCGGCGATGAAGCTACTGACGTACCATCGCCTGGTGCTGCATAATGGAGACAAACAGAATTCGGTCCTCTACGCGCGGTGGCTCAGCTCGATCACGATGATCGAAAAGCGAATGACGCTGCATCTCGATCCGGGGGTGGTGCCTCACCTCGAGCGTTTGAGGAACCATCAGCAGGAAGATTCCGAGCGGGCGAGTGTCAAACTGGCGAGTCAATATTCGATTCGTCTCTACGAATGGGCGTGGAAATGGCGGCACATCGTTCTCAAACGGATCTCTATCCCGCAAATCAGGAAGGTGCTCGGAGTAGACGAAGTAACGGATGCGCAGGGCAACATCATCAGTGAAAAATGCCTGGTGCATTGGCCTAATCTGAAGCAGCGTGCGATTGACCGCGCACTCCACGAGATCAACGAAAAGACCGATTTGAGCATTCGTTTAGTCGCCGTTGGACAGGCCAAATATCGCAGGGTGCTTTCCTTGGCATTCGAGATCAAAGAGAAGAAACGCAAACCCAAGCCCAACGGTTCGGCGGCCACTTAGTATGCTGCGGTTCGTTCTGGGCTCTGCTCGATCAGAACGCGGATTTTGAGGTAGCGGGATTCGCGCACGTGGGAGACACGGAAGTTTGCCAGGTCATCGACAAACTGGCTGCGCCCTGGAAAATCGCGGCCGAGAGAAATTTCGACATCGGCAAAAGAGTAGCGCAGAGTGATCAGGCAATCGCCCAAAAGATCGATACACAAAAGATAGGAGTAGGGCAGAATTTTGATGCGTGGGGGGCCTTGGAGATCGAAGGAGCAGGAACAACCGGCCTGGCTGCCTGAATGGCAGACATAAGGCTGATCGTCGAGTCGCGGAAGCGAGTAGGAGTTGCGCACCCGGAAGATGTAACAAGCAGAATGTTTGTTGTCAACGGTGAGGTCTCATTGATTGCCGGTCTGCAGAACGCCTGGCACCGAATCGAGAATGGCCAGGGTTTCGCCGACCAGAAACAGTGATCCGGTGACGAGGACTTGTTCGTCGAAACGACGGGCGAGTTTCAGTGCATGCTCGACGGATGCGCATTGAATTGCCGGGATACGTTGCGGCACGAAAGACTCGATATCAGCCGGTAAGGCGGCGCGCTGACTTCGGATCGGAACGATCAAGAACCGGGCCGCCAACGTGCTCAACGTTGCAATCATACCTCGCAGGTCCTTGTCGCAGAGCCCTCCGAAAAGGATGGTAGCCCGTTGTGGTCCGACGCATTCTCTCCACGTTTCAACCACCCGTTTTGTCGCGGCTGGGTTATGGGCGCCGTCCAGGATGATGCGTTGATCGACGCGTTGGAATCGGCCCGGCCAATAGACATTGGCAAGGCCTTCTCGCAGTGCTTGCGAATCCGCCGGGATAGCCGCCTCCCGAATCGCCTCCAGAGCGATGGCGGCATTCATGCGCTGATGGGAGCCGGCCAGCCCGATGAACAGATCTTCCACCGGCTTTTCCGCGTAGGTGAGAGGAGAAGAATGTTCCGCTGCAGTCAGCTCGATAACCTTCCTCACTTCAGCAACCTGGGGACCTGACACAATCGGCACGCCCTGCTTGATAATCCCCGCCTTTTCGGCTGCGATTTCGCCCAAAGTATAGCCGAGCCATTTCTGATGGTCCAGGTCGATGGGCGTCAGTACAGAAACCAAGGGAACCACTACGTTGGTGGCGTCCAGGCGGCCTCCGAGACCGGTCTCAAGGACGACAAGATCGACGCCTTGGCACTGGAAATAGTCGAAAGCCAGCGCCGTCGCGATTTCGAAAAAAGTTGGATGACGCTCCTCATCGATGAGCGCACGTATCCGGTCGATGCCGCGGACGACCTCCGCATCGTCTATCGGCAGACCGTTGATCTGAATGCGCTCATTAAATCGGACCAGATGAGGTGAGGTGAAGAGGCCTGTTTTGATTCCAGAGGCCCGGCAGATGGAGGCAATCATCGCGCAGACCGATCCCTTGCCGTTTGTCCCGGCGACGTGGACAAACCGCAGATCCTTCTGCGGTTCTCCCAGAAGCGCCAATAAAGACCGAATATTGTCCAGACCCAGCTTGACGCCGCGAAATTGGGTTCCAAATAGCCAATCGATAGCTGCCCTGTACGCGACGTTCACCTGTGTTTTCAACACCTAACTGGCCGGCTTGAGGTAGTTGAGCAAGGAAGTGAGGGTCGCGCGTAATTGCTTCCGATGCACAATCAGGTCGATCAATCCATGATCCTGGAGGAATTCGGCGGTTTGAAAGCCTGGCGGAAGATCCTGGTGCGTTGTTTCCCTGATCACGCGCGGTCCGGCGAATCCGATCATGCATTTCGGTTCGGCTAGAATGAGGTCGCCGAGCGACGCGAAACTGGCCATGACGCCGGCAGTCGTTGGGTGAGTTAGAACAGAGATGTAGGACAGCCCTGCTTGGGCGTGACGGGCTAATGCGCCGCTGGTCTTGGCCATTTGCATCAGACTTAGCATTCCCTCGTACATGCGAGCGCCGCCTGAGGCTGACACGATGATCACGGGCCTCCGATCTTGTGTACCGCGCTCGATCAGGCGAGTTATCTTTTCGCCAACCACGGAACCCATAGTGGCGGCCAGGAAGCTGAAATCCATGGCGGCGATGGCGACGGGTTTACCTTCGAGCATGGCGAACCCGGTCAGGACGGCATCCTTCAAACCGGTTTTCTCCTGATAATTTTTCAGGCGATCACCGTACCCGGCGACTCCTTGGAAACTCAAGATGTCAACGGACAGCATGTCAGGATCGAATTCGGTAAAAGTTCCCGGATCGGTCAGGTTCTCCATTCGCTCCTTGGCCGAGAGCGTGAAATGATGATCACACTTCGGACATACTTTGAGGTTCTGCACGAGCTCGAGGTTATGGATGACCTCGCCACATTCGGGGCATTTCTGCCAAAGGCCCTCTGGCATTTCCCTTTTTTTATTGGTCGCGAGCTTTAGAGATGGTTTCTGAAAAATTGGCATAGATCACAAACCGGCTGAGGTGCGTTAGCCCCGGGCAACTGTAATAGCGCGAACAGATTCGGCGCCTGCTGCGCGCAAGACCAGAGCGCATTCGTGCAAGGTCGAGCCAGTGGTCAGGACATCGTCAACCAGGACCAGGTGTTTTCCACGCACGTCGCTATTCTCGCGCAGAGCGAACGCATCGCGCAAGTTCTGCATTCGTTCGACTCGGTCAAACCGCGTCTGAGTATTGGTGTATCGCCGGCGTTCAAGGCCACGCAGGACCGGCAGCCGTGTCCGTTTCGAAAGAGTTTCGGCCAAAGCTTCGGCCTGGTTGAAGCCGCGTTCTCTTAACCTGGTTGGATGAAGCGGCACCGGGACAAAGCAATGGATCAGACTCGCCTGGATGCGGACATCCTGCATTGCCTCAGCAAGATATTCCGCGAGCAATCGGCGCAGATAATATTGGCGGCCGTATTTAAAGCGATGGATCAGATCGCGCAGAACACCCTCCGCGTGATAACTTGACACCACGCAGTCAAAAGCCGGCGTGCGATCTTCGCAGTTTGGGCAAACGAACTCTCCCTCAATGAGCCCATCGAATGGTCTCGAGCAACAGCGGCAGAACGGCGCCCGTATTCGTGGCGACGTTGCCCGGCAATCGGGACAGAGCAAAATGCCGGGATCTTGCGGATGTCCGCACCCGACACAGTTGGACGGATAGAACAACTCGCCCAGTGTATTAATCAAGTTTCCAATCAGATTCCGCACGCAGGTAAATCATCCAAGTTAAAAACCAGAGGAAGAGCATGACCAACACAGATCCGATTCCGACGGTGATGTCGCCACCGAACCACGGAGAGGTATCGTGAATTTTTCCCGTGATTTTGTTAAATCCCATCTTAACGAAAATCAATCCAGAATGGAGGCCGATGGCAAGCCAGAGGGAGGCTGTTCGTATGGTCGCATGGGCAAGCAACAGCCCAAGGATGCCGATGGTAACGAATCCGCCCAGGACAAGCAGAGGCTCTGAGAACTTATCCAAGGCGTGGGGCAACAATTCGAAACCAGAATACCAGCGCACCATCGTGACCCGTGCCCCCCCTGGATTCAGAAAATGAACGATTGAGAAAAGAGCGGAAACAAAGATCGCTGCGGGAACGGTCGGAATGGACTGGCGAACTAAGCCAAGAATCGCTCCGCGGAACAAGGATTCTTCGATGAGGGCCACGGAAATTGCCGTGACGAGGATCGGCGGCAACAGATGCCATGGAACAGGTTCCTTCAATTGGCGAATATCGAGCCCGAGAAGGCACCC
>JAFAKL010000173.1 GCA_019235445.1 Verrucomicrobiota bacterium
CCGGAGGGGCACTGGCCCTGAACCGGAGTGGAACCCCCTAAGCGCTAGCTCAAGGAAAATCCTACAACGAAAGAGCGTATCCTGTCCCGGAGGGACTAAACGAAGTAGCCTGGCACGAAGTGCCTGGAAACAAGAGAAAAGTGGACCCGTCCCGGAGGGACGGTACGTTTGCTCACTAGTCCCAGAGATATTTTTCTGAGGAAAGGAGAATGACACATTTGGAGCAAACCTTGATCAACCGTCCCTAAGGGACGAGACGCGTCTTTTTTCTGTTTTCCAGGCACTTCGTGCCAGGCTACCCTCGTTTTAATCCCTCCGGGATAAATGCGTCACGGCACTTCTCTGCCGCTGCGATACCTCAACGGTTATGGGGCGGAGCCTCAGGCCTAGAGTTTGGACATTTTCAAGACGATTTTCAGGCCTAGGTGCCTCTCCCGGAGAAGGTACCTCGGAGAGGCACTAGCCCTGAACCGGAGTGGAACCCCCTTAAGCGCTATCTTAACTGAGGGAAAATCCTACAACGAAAGAGCGCAGCCTGTCTCGGAGGGATCAAACGAAAGTAGCCTGGCACGAAGTGCCTGGAAACAAGAGAAAAGTGGCCCCATCCCGGAGGGACGGTACGTGTTTAGCTCCGCTTGAAGACAAGAAGTGCAGCGCAGTGGTAAGTAAGGCGTCTCGCCTTATCCCCGAAAAGGCGCAAAGCGGGGAGGCTTTGCCTACAAGAAGTGGCAGCGTATAAGTAAGGCCGACAGTCGTGGCGCTAACCGTTCGTCACGCCAAAAAGTTGAACAAATGAGCCGGATTTTTCAGGCAGCCCGACCTAGAGCACTGGTCGGTTTGAGGCCGAAGACTTCGCTAAACACCTACGAGGGACGGTTGATCTGCTCACTAGTGCCAGAGATAGCTTTCCGAGGAAAGGAGCATGACACATTTGGAGGAAACCTTGATTCAATCGTCCCTACGGGTAGACGCGTCTTTTTTCTTTTTTCTAGGCACTTTGTGCCAGGCTACCCTCGTTTTGATCCCTCCGGGATAAATGCGTCGCGGCACCTCCCTGCCGCACCTCCCCCAGGCCTTCATTGTTGCGGCGCTTTCCTGGCTCCTGACTTCTCTGAGAATCAGTCGGGCACCGTGAGGCCGCCGGTCGACTCCAGCCAATCCGCAATTTCCGTCGTGATCCTGTCCACGCGGCTGTCCGTGACGTCGACCACCAGCTTGGGCAGCATCGAGGCGTCGACGAATTCCTGCACGACTTCCTGTTCCCGAATGAAAATAGTGAAATCTTCGTATTGCGACGGATGACTCGATATCTTGAGGCGCCGGTCGCGCGCCTCTTCGAATGAGTCCGGCTGCCGGTAGCAGAATACCAGCCGAAAACCCAGCTTTACAAGGCGTCTCTCGAGCCAGGTGAAATCGTAACGCTTGTTGGCATACAGCAGCCGGGAGGCCTGGGTAGAAATATGGAACCGATCGATGATCCAGGAATAGTATTTGTAAAGCTCAAACAATTTCGCCCAGGTGCGGTAGGTTTCCAGGACGACAGCTTCGTCTTGAGGCTCAAAGTTGATCAAGCTGGCTCCCCATGGCGCCTTGGTGAAACCGCTCCATTCTGCCGAGACGATGGGCGAGTGATAACGGTATTTGCGTGTTCCAACAATTCGTGGATGCTCGTTTAATGTGAGCGCAATGTCGGTTTTACCGGTCAGCCGGGTGCCTTCCAATATGACCTTAGGACATAGTTTAGTCACCATGTGGATGGGAGTCTGGGGATCAGAAGACCGAGAGGGTTCTTGCAACGGCATAGGAGATGATTCCGTCAAGTCAAGAGATCTCTTGGGGCAGATGGCAATTCAACGACTGCTTCGATGATCCCGGCAAATGTATGATCGGTGGTTCAGTCTTTGTGCAGAAAACAAAACCGGGTTTATTACTCCACATTGTGGTGAATTCGCAGTTTTCGGGGGATAGGCAACTTGAGTGGTTTCTATGAGTAATACTTCGCTTTGGCTTTCACTGAGAAACCCGGTCTTCCGCAGGCTCTGGATTGCCAGCTTGGTTTCAGGGGTTTGTGTCTCGGCTCACGATACAGCCGCAACCTGGATGATGAACACCCTGACGTCATCGAAATTTCTCATTTCCGTGATGGCGACGGTGGCGTCGCTGCCTCTTTTCCTGTTCACGCTACCGGCCGGCGCCCTGGCGGACCTGGTTGATCGGAAAAAACTGTTGTGCGTGATGAATCTCTGGCTGGCCTGTTCAGCCGGCATGCTTGCATTGCTGGCCATGACCCGATCGCTGAACCCGTACGTGATCCTTGGGTGTGTTTTTCTGACTGGCGTCGGTTTCGCTTTCAGTGCCCCTGCCTGGAGCGCGTTAGTCCCGGAAGTTGTCTCGAACGACGAACTCCCATCGGCGGTTACCCT
>JAFAKL010000465.1 GCA_019235445.1 Verrucomicrobiota bacterium
GGGGGCCTGGAGCGGAGCTGCTTGCAGCTCCTTCGCGGGGTTGTCGTCGATGGCATCCTTTTGACCTGTCGGCCGAAGGCGTTGCAAGCAACGCCCCAGGAGGGGCCGGCGCTGGCGAGCTATGGTTCACAATAGGCGGGTCGGTGATTTTTGCGGACAAACTAGTGCACCGTCTCGCATATAATGGTGACGTCGTTGCGTTCAAAATGGGCCGCCGGCAAGGCGGTCCGAGCCGGACTGGCGGTAGGAGGGAGCATATCTGAATCGATACGTGACCAACGAGCAACGCGGCCGCCGGCCCATTTTCATCGCAACCCTCTGGGCCGGCGGTCGGTTGGCTGTTTTTCCGCGTTGCTCGCTCGACCCGTATGGCTCACATCCGCGCGCTTCGCTCGCGCCTTGAAAAACAGCCAACCGACCTCCGGCAATATACCTCTTATTTAGGGGACAGGACACTAGGGGGTGCCCGGGGAGGCGCGCGAGCCGAAGGCGGCTGGAGCCACCCACTCGATATCGCGGCTAAGGTTCTGCAGAGAAGCCGCTCCCACCAGGGCCATGGCCAGACGCAACTCCTCGACCAGCAGCGAGAGGCACCGTGCGACCCCGTCACTTCCGCCAACCGCCAAAGCATACAGGTACGGTCGCCCGATCAGGACCGCGTTAGCGCCCCGGATCAGAGCTTTCAACGCGTCGGTGCCGCGCCGAATACCGCCGTCAACCAACAGGGGGACGCGGCCGGCCACCTGCTGTGTGATGTCGGGCAAAGCCTCGATGGGGGGAATCACCGTGTCGAGATTGCGTCCGCCGTGGTTCGAAACGACGATGCCGTCAACACCCGCCTGAATCGCCAATTCCGCGTCGGCCGGGTGGAGGATGCCTTTGAGCAACAGCTTGCTTTTCACCACCGAGCGCAACCAGTCCACGTCGCACCAGGTCAACGCGCTGTGCCGTCCGGGATCCGACGCGGCTCGAAGGTGTGCGGCGTGGGGCAGGGGAACCTCAGCCGGAATCTTGAATCCGGCCCGCAGTTGGCGGGGGCGTAACCCGAGCACTGGCGTATCGACCGTCACGCACACTGCTTCGCACCCGGCCGCTTCGACCCGCGCGATCGAGTCACGCGTGAACCCGCGGTCGCCTTGAACGTACAGCTGGAACCAGCACCGAGACCCGGGCACTGCCGTGGTCTCCTCGATTGACACCGTCGCGTTTGAGCTGAGGACAAAGGGCACGGCGTGGCTGATTGCGCCCCGGACAGACCCAAGCTCGCCTTCCAGATGCATAAGCCGTTGGTAGGCGGCCGGCGCAAGCACGACGGGCACAGGCAAAGGCCGGCCTAACAGTTCCTGGCTCAAGTCCACCGGCCCCACGGACCGCAGCACCCGCGGTCGCAGTAAAATCCTTTGGTAGCTTTCCTCGTTGGCGCGGATGGAGTACTCTTCGCCGGCGCCACCCGCTACGTACTCGTAAACCGCGCGCGGCAGCCGCTGGCGAGCTTCCGGCTCGAATTCGTGTAAGGCAAGGAACCTTTCCACGTGCCCAGATCCCGCAGGCAATATCGATTCGTCAACACGTTGGTCTAAGGACATGGATGCCTTTGGAGGGGGAGTCTGATACCAAATTGCCCCTTTTTCCAGGAGGGTCAATTGGTAAGAGCGGACGGACGAGCAGTCAGGAGTTGCAGGAGTTCAGGCGAGGCAAACTCGTTGGTGGGAACAATTACCGGCGTCGAATCGATTACTACCAGGTCGAATGCTTCATCACATGGAAGCGGATGAATCGTGATTCACACATACCTTTTACCTATTCGGAGCCCTGCGATGAAGCGGAAGCGAGCGCGATCTATGCCCGTACTCGCTCGGGCGCTACGCCGAGTGACGCGGAGGCCCTGAAGTTTCGCAGTTTCTTGTTGCGCTGTTTTGGTGAGTTGGACGCCGACTCAAGATGGATTAGGCAGTTACATCTGGGGGCGTTGCGTAATGCCAACCGCCGGCGGTTAGCCGAATGCGGCCCCGACACCGGGCACGACTCGATCGGCGACTGGCCGCAAGCCGAACCACTGGGAAGGTACCTGGACCAGTTAGAAATGGCTGGGAAACTGCCGAAAATGATTCTGTACAATGTCAATCCGTCCCATAATTATGTGTTGGCCACGATGATCGGTAATTTTCAGGATGGCTCGATTCCGGGGAAGTTTCAGTTTGGAAGCGGATGGTGGTTTCTGGACCAGAAAGAGGGGATGGAATGGCAGCTTAACGCGCTTGCGAGCGTTGGCTTGCTCAGCCGATTTGTAGGGATGTTAACCGACTCGCGAAGTTTTACAGCCGCTGGGAACGTCACGGGAGGCTACACCGTTTTATTCGTCATCTGCGCCTTTGCCTACCTGGTGGCGTTCGTAGTTAACCATCTATGCGCCCAAATTCGAGGAGTTGTCACCTCTCGAGTTGGAGAAACGATGATCGTTTTTGTGAACGCGTCGGTCGATTTTGGATCGAGTTACCCGATACTTTTTAGGTGCCCTTCCAGGCGCAATGCGATAGAAAGGGTTCATGAAAACGATCGTTTCCCTCCTCGGTCTGATCAGCACACTTATGATTACTAACGCTCCGGCATGGGATCGGGTCCTACTCGATACGTATACAGCGCCACAAAGCTGGGAGATCTCCAGCCAGGATCTCGGCCTGAAGCCGGCCAAGCCTTTCTCTGTTCGGATGCGTACTCTACACGGCGGACGGCAGGAAGGCGTTTGTATCGTCGATATTGATACCGGAGCAATGAAGATCTCAGTCGTTCCTACGAGAGGCATGAACGTCCTGGAAGCTGTAGCCGGCAATGTGCGGATCGGCTGGAAATCGCCGGTCAGCGAAGTGGTAAATCCGGCGTTCATCGAATTGAACGGACGTGGCGGCCTGGGTTGGCTGGAAGGGTTTAATGAGATGGTCGTACGTTGCGGTTATGAATGGGTTGGCCACCCTGGAATGGATAAGGGTGTCCTGCTTCCGTTGCATGGCCTGGCGGCCAACATCCCGGCTTCAAAGGTCGTCTTGAGCATTGACGAAGATCCACCCTACACGATTCGGCTGAAAGGTGAACTCAAGGAGCAGGCCTTCAAACTGGTAAACTTTGTCATCGCAACCGAACTGAGCACCGAACCGGGCGCTATACACTTCAGCATCCACGACACCCTGAACAATGAGGGCGACTATCCCAAGGAATATGAGGCCCTGTATCATAGCAACTTCGGTCCACCTTTGTTAGACCCAGGTGCCGGTTTCAGTGCACCGGTCCAGCAGGTATCGCCCTTCAACGAAAGAGCTGTCGGCGAGGTGGCCGATTGGCAGAAATACCGCGAACCTACACGGGACTACGACGAAACAGTTTTCAACGTCGTGCCTTATGGAGACGAAAACGGGGAGACACTGGCAGTTTTGCATAACGCGACCGGTGACCTTGGCGTCAGTCTGGGCTTCAACATCCAGCAATTGCCGGTCTTCTCTCTATGGAAAAACACCGACACCTTGGGGCAGGGATATGTCACGGGCTTGGAACCTGGCACCAGCTGGGCCTACAACCGCAGCTATCAGCGTGCGTTGAACCGCGTGCCTACGATCGGTCCCAAGGAGCAGCGGCACTTCGACATCACTTACACGTTTCTGGCCGATAGGTCCGCCGTGGACAGTGCCTTGCAACAAGTTAAAAAAATCCAGCACGACCGTCCGACCGAAGTGCGCAATACACCCTTGGTGGAGCTACCCAAAGATTAGTCAGCATTTTATGGAGACCGCCTAGAAGCAGGCATCGGGTATAAGCAATTCATCCCGGAGGGATTAAAACGAGGGTAGCCTGGCACGAAGTGCCTGGAAAAAAAAAGAAAAAAGACGCGTCTAGTCCCGCAGGGACGGTTGATCAAGGTTTCCTCCCAATGTGTCATTCTCCTGTCCTCGGGAAATTATCTCTGGGACCAGTGAGCAGATCAACCGTTCCTCCGGGACGGGTCCACTTTTCTCTTGTTTCCAGGCACTACGTGCCCGGCTACTTTCTGGTCCCTCCGGGACCGGCTACTTTCGTTTGGCGCCTGTGCCTTGTCCCAACGGCAGGGAGACGCCGTTATCCATTTATCCCGGAGGGATAAACGAGGGTAGCCTGGCACGAAGTGCCTGGAAAAAGAAAAAAGACGCGGCTAGTCCCGTAGGGACGGTTGATCAAGGTTTCCTCCCAATGTGTCATTCTCCTGTCCTCGGAAAATATCTCTGGGATTAGTGAGCAGATCAACCGTCCCTCCGGGACGGGTTCCACTTTTCTCTTGTTTCCAGGCACTACGTGCCCGGCTACTTTCGTTTGGTTCCTCCTGGAGAGGCTAACTTTGGTTTGGTCGCTCCTGGAGAGGCTAACTTTTGTTTGGTCTCTCCGGGACAGCCTCAGTTACCAGCAACCGTTGGGTTTCACAAAGAAAGAGACGAGGAGGCCTATGGAGCCAGCGAGGACAGCGACGCTGTTCCAGGGCTCAGGCATGAAATAGGGTGAGACGGTCATCGTGATCAGCGAAATGGCTCGGACAACCTGGTAACGTTCAACATCCTCGTCAGCCAGGATCTTTAGTTCGCGTACGGTAAACAGACCCGCTACGAAACTTAAGACCATTGTAAGAATAGACAGGTAACTCATCTTGATGAATCCCGCGGGCGCTCCGGCTCACGGGATTCCACGTTTATTTGACCGTTCCCACCGTTCCGTTCAGGTTGAACCCGGACGTGGTAGTGATCGTAAGGGTTTGCAGAATCGCCGGGTTTAAAGCCGGTGCGGTGGTGCTCAAGGCATAACTGGAGGGAAGCGTCTGCACCGCCGCAAGCGTATGAGTCTGAGGAGTGGTGGCTGAGGTATTGATGTAGGGCGCGATTTCGAAGGTGATAGTCGCTCCAGCGGCTAGGAGTTCGCAGCGGCGCGAACATCGATCCGGCAGGCACACTCGGTGTTTACCGATACTACCAGACGACCACGGATGGCGTAAACTATTCTCCGACCACCGCTCTTTCAGCGGTTCCGCTCAGCACGGTGTGGGCCTGGCCCTCTGAGTTGACCAGCTCGCACGCGGCCATCACCTATACCGCGGGCGTCATCGGCAGCGGCAATCCACTCACTCCCAGCAGTTTCTATTATGGAAGGGAAACATTGGAACTGGAGTATCTCAGCCAAGGCGTTTATACCGTTCTCGATACCAAAACAATTTATCAATACCCTTGGAATTACAATACCAGTCTGGGGGCGCAAAGTCCGAAAGCAGTGTTCTCCAATGGGGTAACCGGTGCCAGCGAGCAAGTGTCGTCGAATCCATCCCCTTCCGCCAGCCCTTCTCCAGCTTTTCCCGCGTTCCAGGGCGATCCGCCGCGCTTTACGGTGAATATGTACAACCTCTACCCGAACGGTACGACCGCCGTGATTATCTATCCGGGAACGCCTTTAAGCGCCACCGGCGCCGCCACCGTGATCCCGATCACCTCGGCAGCGACACCTCCATCTCCGGTCCCAGAGACCAGGTATGCGTCGCACCCGACCCCTGAGCCACCACGGAAACGACCTACACTCCATCGTAGAACAGATGCCAGCGCAACGCCTGCTCCAAAGGACCGCTGAAAGCGTATCTGGAAAGA
>JAFAKL010000492.1 GCA_019235445.1 Verrucomicrobiota bacterium
TCCATTGGCGCAGGTGTACCTATTGCCCGAGAATTGGTCATCGATTTTGGCTCCGGGCTACTGCTTAATTCCACCCCGCGCCTGAAGCAAACCTTATCTAACGTCCCACCATGCCTCCGGTCATCTATCATTTCTTATGCGTGACCAAGTACTCGGCTATCGGCTATTCGCGGCCACGCATCTTCCTTGATTTCCTTCAACTTCTGCCTTCTCTACCCAAAATGAAAAAAGCCTTGGTAGCCGGAGCGCTCGGCGTTACCGGACGAACTCTTGTTAATTACTTGGTCTCGCTCAGGGATTGGGAAGTAATCGGGCTATCACGGCGAAGCCCGGAATTTCAAACCGCGGCGAAATACATTGCTGTCGACCTTTCAAACCGATCAGCCGTTGAATCCCAACTCAGCGGTATCGGCGATGTCACGCACGTCTTTTACGCAGCATTGTATTGGGGAAAAAATGTTTTCGACGAGGTAGGCCCTAATTTGGCAATGCTGACCAACCTGGTTGAAACGGTCGAACACACCTCGAAGCAATTCCGGAAAGTAGTCCTACTTGAGGGCGCTAAATATTACGGCGCACACTTAGGTCCGTATAAGACGCCTGCTAAAGAGGAGGACCCGCGCCATATGCCGCCGAATTTCTATTACGACCAGGAAGATTACCTGAAAACACAATCCGCGGGCAAATCGTGGTCTTGGTCAGCGTTACGCCCATCCTCAATCTGCGGGTTCGCCGTGGGCAACCCCATGAACATGGCCACCGTCATCGCCGTCTACGCAGTGCTGTGCAAAGAAATGGGGTTGCCACTCCGGTTCCCGGGCACAACCAAAGCGTACGGCGAGATCATGGAAATGACGGACGCCGGCCTACTGGCCAAAGCGATCCTTTGGGCCGGCGAAAATGCCAGTTGTGACGGCGAAGCGTTTAATATCACCAACGGCGACTTTAATCGTTGGGCTAACCTGTGGCCGCGCGTCGCCGAATATTTCAAGATGGACTACGGCTCACCTCAACATCTCCCGCTCGCACAATTTATGTCCGACAAAGGCCCGATCTGGGAGCGGCTCGTCAAGCAGCACGGGCTCCTCGATTATTCTTTTGAAGCCGCCGTCTCCTGGCCTTTCGGCGAAGCCATCTTCGACATCGAGTACGACGTCATGTCCGACACCACCAAATCGCGCCGGTACGGTTTCCTGGAATGGGCGGACACGGAAGAAATGCTGTTCCGCCTATTCACCCAATTCCAAAAAATGCGTTTCATCCCAGCGCTGCGCGAATAGCAGTAAAATGGAGAAGAAGTTCGGCTCTTATCCCACAACCGTACCTGACGCCAGATGTCAAGGCTCGCGAAAATAAGAAGAATCCAAGTCAGGTGCATCAGTACTTAATTTCCTTTGGCGATCGTTTACGGTTAATTGCGGCGTTATTCTTATTTTATTCTTGGTTTGGCTATTTTTTGCCGCCTAAATCGGCCGTGAAGAGGCTATGATAGCTGATTTGGAGCGGGTGAAGGGAATCGAACCCTCGTGTTGAGCTTGGGAAGCTCACGTTCTACCATTGAACTACACCCGCGTCGCGCAAACCCAAGGCGCCGGCTCCATCGCCGCAGCGGAAGTTGCGTCGGCACGACAGTAGCCCATCTGAAGTGCGGCGCAACTCAGAACGATGGACTTGCGGGCGGAACACCCGTACTATCCAGGCTTTAGGACCCATGGGCGCCGCCAAAAAGAAACCGCTCGAACAACGTCTGCTCGAACTTCTCGGATCGCAGCGGTATCAGCCACTCAATAAGACGGAGCTCGCCAAGCGCCTGCAGATACCGAGCAACGAACGATCGAAATTCGGGCGGCTGCTGAATGAGCTCGAGACAGTTGGGAAAATCACCAAGATCCGGAAAGACCGGTATGTCCTGCCCAAGGAAGCGGATTTGATGGTGGGCGTGCTGCAAGTGAATCCGGACGGGTTCGGTTATTTGTTAAATGAATCCGGCGACGGTCAGGGCGATCTTTATATCTCCGCGGAAAACCAGGGCACCGCGATGCAAAAGGATCGCGTGGTGGCCAGGATCATCCGGGATCGCGTCCTTCCGGAGCGCCGCGGCCGGAATCGAGCAAGCCGGGAAGGCCGCGTGATCAAGGTCCTGGTGAGAGCCAACCAGACCATTGTCGGAACCCTCCAGCGATCCAAGAAATTCTATTACGTGGTACCGGATGAGCCGGCTCTGGTGCACGACATTTATGTGACCGCGCAACCCGGCCAGCGCATGCCCGAGGTGAACGACAAGGTGGTTGTCCGCCTGGAGCCTTGGGAACATCGACACCTCAATCCTGAGGGCGACATCATCGAGGTGCTCGGTCCGGCGCAAAAGCCGGGCGTCGATATCCTGTCGATCATCCGGAAATATGATCTTCCAGTCGCGTTTCCGGATGCGGTCCTGAAAGAAGCGGACCAGATACCCCTCGAGATCCCGGAAAGGGAACTGCACGGACGCGAAGACTTGCGTTCCACGCCGGTGTTTACGATCGATCCAGACAATGCACGGGACTTCGATGACGCCATCCATGTGATGGACGCGGATAGCGGATGGAGCATCGGGATTCACATCGCAGATGTATCGCATTACGTGAAGCCCGGCAGCGCCCTGGACCGGGAAGCCTTACGAAGGGGCAACAGCGTGTACTTTCCTGATCGCGTGCTGCCGATGTTGCCGGAACGGTTATCGAACCAGGTCTGCAGTTTGAGACCGAACGAGGATCACCTCACCAAATCGGTCTTCGTGGAGTTCGATCGAGCCGGCCGGATCAAATCGCATCGCTTTGCCGCCACGGTCATTCGGAGCGTTGCCCGGCTGACCTATCGGGAGGCTTTTGCTGTTTTGCAGCGGAAACCAGCGACGCCGCTGCAGAGCGATCTTCATCGTGCATGGCGGCTGGCGACCATTTTGAGAGAACGGCGTTTTAGACACGGCGCCCTCGAACTGGATATGCCGGAAGTGCGAGTGGTACTGGATGGCGAGGGAAAAGCGGTCGGGCTGGAGCGCGAGGAAAACGATATCTCTCACCAGCTCATCGAAGAGCTTATGCTGCTGGCGAACGAGTTGGTCGCCACTCAAACAAAAGAAGGTTCGGTTCCATCCATTTATCGTATCCACGAGGAGCCAGACGCAGAAAGGTTAGCCGAGTATCGGGCCCAGATCCAGTCGTACGGGATTGCGGTCGGTGATTTGTCGCAACGGCGCGAGATGCAGCGCTTTTTGAAACTCGTGGTGGGAAGACCGGAGGAAGCCGCATTGAAAATCGGTCTGTTGCGGAGTCTGCGCAAAGCTGCTTATTCGCCCGATCCGCTGGGGCATTTCGGACTCGCCAAAACGAATTACACCCATTTCACCAGCCCGATTCGCCGGTATGCGGATTTGCTGGTGCATCGTTCATTTGCGTCCATGTTGCCTCGTCGGAGAGGGAACCCTCTCCGCTCGATGGACCTGGCAACGACATGTGAACACATCTCAATGACGGAACGGATCGCGGCGGAAGCGGAACGGGAAGCCGTTCGCCTGAAAAAATTGGAATTCTTTGCCGGGCTGGTGCGTAAGCCGTTGCGCTTGGAAGGAACGATTCTCGATGTACGAAACTACGGACTACTGGTGGAATTGAAAGAGGCGCTGGTAGTCGGCATGATTCGTATTTCTTCGCTGGATCACGACTTTTTCGTTTTTGATCCGGCACGGCAACGGATCACCGGGCGACGGAGCAAGATGAGCTTCGGTGTCGGCGATCGCGTTACCGTGCGGGTGGCGCGGGTCGATGCCTTCAGGCAGCGGATCGATTTCGATTTAGTTGCGAAAGAATGAAGAGTTGCAAATGTGAACCCGCGGACGAAAATTAATTCAGTTTACCGAGAAGCGCTTTTGTGTCATCTACGAGAATCTTCCCGCAATCGCGCCTGTCCGGTATGATATGGTTTCAAGCGGCATCCCCTCCACATAATCATGGACAACGTAATTATCACGAAGGAACTCCAAGTCGAACGCAAGCACTTCTATATTGAATTCAGAGAAAACGAGCGAGGCCGTTTTATGCGCATCACTGAGGAAGCGCATGGTCGTCGGAACACGATTATCATTCCGAGCACTGGGCTAGAAGAGTTCATGGCCATGGCCGGCGAAGTGATGCACGTTGCAGACCGAGTTCCCGCCGCACACGGCTAATTTTTCGACCCTTCTGGTTCCGGGTCAGGAGTAACGCTTCACTCGACCCCGGTAAGCGAAACTAGTTCGCTCCAGCTGCGACTCCAATCTCTCTCCCCTGGAATCGGGGACTCCGGTTCAGGGTTGCGAGGGTTCAAGGACAAGTAATGCCCTTCCGGGTATCTGGACGCCCGGGCGGGGTTGCAGAGTCTCAAACTTCGGCAGGAGTAGCAAGCGTAGAGGAGAAGCAACGAAGGTTAGTTTCAGAGCGGCATCTGGCGTTGACTTACGATGACTCTTCGCTAGTATCAGTTCTCCCGCGAAGAGGTATTGCGCTCTCCTCAATTCCCCACATCATTTTTATGGCAACACAAGTGAAGAAGGCTCAGAAGGCTCCTTCAAAAAAGGTTTCGGCGAAACCTAAACCAGCAAGGCGGCTGCCCGTCGTCTCAAAAAAGGTCCGCTACGTCTATTACTTCGGAGATGGTAAGGCGGAAGGTGATGGAAAGATGAAACCGCTTCTAGGCGGCAAGGGAGCAAACTTGCACGAAATGACGCGCATAGGTCTCCCGGTACCTCCCGGGTTCACGATCAGCACGGATGTCTGTACCTATTTTTACGAGAACAAGAAAACCTATCCTCCCGAGCTGAACGAGCAGGTCGAAGCTGCACTGACAAAGGTTGAAAAGTCAGCGGGAAAGAAGCTGGGCGACCGCAGCAATCCTTTGTTAGTATCGGTGCGTTCCGGTGCGCGCGACTCGATGCCCGGCATGATGGACACGATTCTGAACCTTGGGATGAACGACGAGGTGGTTGAGATCGTGGCCGAGAAGACAGGGAACCCGCGGTTTGCCTGGGATTCGTATCGCCGGTTTTTGCAGATGTACGGCGACGTCGTCATGGGAGTGCAAAAGGGGGCACACGAAGACCACGATCCGTTTGAAAACATTATCGATTCGGTCAAACAAGAAGCCGGGGTCAAGGGAGATCTGGAATTGACCGCCGATCATTTCAAAGTCCTGGTGGAAAAATTCAAGCAGCTCATCAAGGAACACAGCGGCAAAAATTTCCCGCAAGATCCGCGTCAGCAGCTGTGGGGCGCCATCGGCGCGGTATTCGGCTCATGGAACAACGATCGGGCGATCGTGTACCGACGGAAGTACAACATTCCGCATGAATGGGGAACAGCGGTAAACGTTCAGACGATGGTTTTCGGGAATCGAGGGGATAGCAGCGCGACTGGAGTGGCCTTCACCCGGGATCCGGCCACTGGAGAGAATGTGTTTTATGGTGAATACCTGATCAACGCTCAGGGGGAAGATGTCGTCGCCGGGGTTCGAACGCCCCATCCGGTGGCAGCCCTGGCCAAGGAGATGCCGGCGGCGCATAAGGAACTGCTCAAGGTCCGCGATATTCTTGAGAATCATTTTCATGATATGCAGGACCTCGAATTCACGGTCGAGGACAACAAGCTTTACATTCTGCAAACCCGCAACGGCAAACGGACCGGTCTGGCCGCTGTTCGGATCGCGGTCGACATGGTCAAGGAAAAGCTGATCACCAGGGAAGACGCGATCCAGCGGGTTCCGGCGGATTCGCTCTCGCACTTGCTGGCTCCGATCTTCGATCGGCAAAGCGTGAAAGCGGCTAAAAAGATCGCCACTGGCCTTGCCGCGGGGCCTGGGGCGGCAAGCGGGAAAGTCGTTTTCAACGCCAAGGACGCGGTAGAATGGGCGCATAAAGGTCAGCCGGTGATCCTGGTCCGGATCGAAACCTCTCCGGAAGATCTGCGAGGAATGATCGCCGCTGAAGCGATCCTGACGGCGCGAGGAGGCGTCTCTTCGCATGCCGCACTGGTGGCGCGCCAGATGGGAAAGGTTTGTGTTTGCGGCGCTTCGGCGCTCCAGATCGATTATCCCAATCAGACCTTGACGGCCGGAGAGGTCACCCTCAAGCAGGGGGACTTTATTTCGGTGGACGGAACGGTGGGAGAGGTCTATGCCGGAGAAGTCAAAACCGCGCCTTCGGAGGTGGTGCAGGTTTTGATGGAGAAGAAACTGGATCCTAAAAAGAGCCAGACTTACCAGGCCTTCTCTTCGCTGCTCAGTTGGGCTGACAAGGTGCGGATCCTGGACATTCGTACCAATGCAGATACTCCTGAGCAGGTCGGAACCGCGATCGCCTTTGGGGCCAAAGGAATTGGCCTGACCAGAACTGAGCACATGTTCTTCGAAGGCGACCGCATCGATGCGATGCGGGAAATGATTCTCGCTTCCTCTGCGGAAGAACGAAAATCGGCGTTGGCGAAATTACTTCCCTATCAACGCGAGGATTTCGTGGGGATCTTCAAAGAACTTAAAGGATTTCCAGCGACGATTCGCACCCTGGATCCGCCCTTACACGAGTTCCTGCCTCAGACAGAGGCGCAGCAGGAGGACCTTGCCAAAAAGCTTGGCCTGCTCCCCGAGAAGATCCAGCGCCGGGTGGAGGAACTGCATGAGTTCAACCCGATGCTCGGGCACCGTGGCTGCCGTCTCGGAATCTCTTTTCCAGAGGTGACGGAGATGCAGGCCCGGGCCATTTTCGAGGCTGCGGCGGAAGTACAGAAAACAGGGATGAAGGTAAAGCCGGAAGTGATGATCCCGCTGGTAGGTTTTCCCAAGGAATTGAAACTGCAGATTGAGATCGTGCGTCGCGTGGCCATGCAGGTAGCCAAGGAAAAAAAGACGCGTTTCACTTACCTCGTCGGGACGATGATTGAGATCCCGCGGGCAGCCATCGCGGCCGACCAAATCGCCGAAGATGCGGAATTCTTCAGTTTCGGCACCAACGATTTGACTCAGACCACTTTGGGAATGAGCCGCGACGATTCCGGCAGCTTCCTGCCGCATTACCAGGAACTGGAGATCTTCAAGAACAACCCGTTCGCCACCATTGATCAAGCGGGGGTGGGGAGCCTGATGGAAATGGCCCGTGATAAGGGGCGCAAAACCCGGGCAGACATCAAGCTGGGGATCTGCGGTGAGCACGGCGGAGAACCTGAAAGCGTGAAATTCTGTCATCGGATCGGGCTTTCCTACGTGAGCTGCAGCCCTTTCAGGGTACCGGTCGCGCGCCTGGCGGCGGCACAGGCGGCGCTCGAAGAAACGTAAGGCCTGTCGGAGCGGGGAGAACGTGACAGCGGGGGGAGAAACGTGTCGGCGGTCGGCGTTGAGCTGATGTGGCCGTGGTGAGCGAAGCGTCCTCGCTTTGCTGGGTCTGCAAGAGGCAAAAGGCCGCTTTGCTTACAAAGTGAGCTGCAGCGCGGGAAGGAACGTGATGGCGGGGGAGAAACGTGCCGACGGGTCGGCATTGAGCTGAGTGTGCTGTTGTAAGCGAAGCGTCCTCGCTTCGTCCGGTCT
>JAFAKL010000481.1 GCA_019235445.1 Verrucomicrobiota bacterium
CTTTGCAGAGACCGAGCCGCCAGCATTTTCAGCTAAAGCTTTTGGATGCCAGAAGAAAAGCTAACTTGCGACTCAGTTATCACCAAGGCTCGGAAAGCCTCGGCAATCAGTCACGGCGCTCGCGGTTCCAGTGTAGTTGCTGGAATAACATAACAGGGGTAAGCGGCAGGGACGTGCCGTGACGCATTTGTCCCGGAGGGATTAAAACGAGGGTAGCCTGGCACGAAGTGCCTGGAAAAAAGAAAAAAGACGCGTCTGGTCCTGTAGGGACGGTTGATCAAAGTTTGCTCCAAATGTGTCATTCTCCCTTCCTCGAAAAATCTTTCTCTGGGACTCTCCAGGAACTGGCGGCATAATTGTCTCAACGCAAGTTGCTAGCGTTGAGACAATTATGGCGCCAGTTCCTGGAGAGGCCGCCTTCGCAGACTACGGCGCGCCTCGACAGCCATAGATAGTAAGAACACGTGCGGTCGCGACGTAGGCCTTGCGGAGTCGGGCTACTTTCGTTTGGTCCCTCCGGGAGAGGCTAAGCTCAGCTAAGCTAAGTTTCTGCAGATTGAGTTCGATGGAAGATTCCCTTGGGGAAGGAAGTCCAAGGGGGACCTAAGCTTCGACCCGTGGAATTGCGGGTTCAAGAGTCTTCTTCAATCCTGCCGGAGATACGCAGTTCGCGCAGCTTGGGCGTCGGTTCACCAGTCAGCATGATTCGTTGATGCTCCTCACTTCCAGGCAGAGCAATCTTTTGATGATACATCCTGGCCATATCTTCCCATCTACCCGGCTCTGGTATCGCCGTTGAAGTAATCACCTGGGCACAAGCGCAGAAGGAGTAAGTTTCCCGGTGATGCTGGTCAGGGGGTGTGTTGCCTTCGGATTTTACAACCGGGTTGCTGGCGGTCATGACATAGTGGCCACATATGCGACAGACTCGTTTCGAGGTATCTATTCTTCGGTAATTTCCCTGAGTCGCCTTGATCGCGTCATCGAACCATTTTGGCGTGTCCATCGTTCAAGGGAAATTGGTTTCATTTTAGCTACTTGCTGCGCGAAGTCGAGGAGAGACCTTCCGGCGGCGGACGGGTCGTGACGGGTCACCTAGGACCCGTCAGAACTACGCCTTTGAAGGCGGTTTCCGTTAGAAGCATTCATGGTCAAGTTGTCCGCCGACGTCGCCTTGCAACAATGCTGCCGCAGGGTAACGGTACAGTGGAACTTGCCTTTGAACCGCCGGTCACAATTGTATGAACCACTAGTGTCTTTTAGCTTCGCTCGTTAGTTTGCCAGGGGCAGACCCTGGTAATGTCTCAAGTGCAGAATCATTTGTTTGAGGAGCTTTGGGAATGTATTCAGATACTGTCGCATAATATTCTTGGCCTAAGTACCTCGCATCATTTTCTTGAACAGCACGGTTGCGGAGAGAGGCCACTTCTTTATCCCATCCCTCCTCCTGTTGACATTTCTGGTAGGCTGCCTCCCAGGCTTTCTCCCAAGCTTCAGTCCAAGGTTGGCGTTCAGGCGCTACCGTAGCTAGATCTTCTTCTGGTTGTTGATTCGCGTTCATAGAGGAATTCTCGTTTATTTCTTCAAATCAAAAACGGCTTTCTCGTTTTACAAGCAATTACGAAATCAGCAATTTCGGCAACTGACCAAACCCGTCGGACGCGGTTGGCAGCGAGACGAATCTCAACGAACCTAACTAACCTAACCTCACCTACCTGGCGCGACTCGTTGACACGAAGATCCTCGTTCATCGGTTCCAAGCCGTTCATCGGTTTCATCAAAATCGCTGGAAGATTTTTTTAACGGCGATTTCGAATCCGGGGAGCAGCGACGTCTTGATTGCATCGCCCGATCTCAGAACTAATCTTGGTGAATCCGCATCTTCGCGAAAATGGTATATCCGGACTTCTTCTCCCTCCGGATCGACGATCCACAACTCATCGACGCCGGTGCGCGCGTAGACCACGCGCTTTTGATCGAGATCGAAATGTGCGGTGCTGGGTGAGAGGATTTCGACGACGAGATCAGGTGCTCCTTCTGCTCCCTTTTCTGTCAGAAAACGCCGTCTGCGCTCAGAAAAAAACGCCAGGTCGGGCTGAAACACATTGAGGTCAGTCAGAACGACATCAAAAGGCGCATCATAGACGATGCCGAGGGCGGGTTGTCCTTCGAGAAACTTCATCATCTCGAACAGAATCGTGCGCGAAATGTCCTGGTGGAAACGATTTGGTGCCGGGGCCATGAAAAGGTCTCCATTGATCAGCTGATACTGTGGACCTGCCTCAGGGAGTTCCCAGTAATCGTACTTCGTCAGCGGTGGCACCGTCGCGTGAGCCATAAATACGGCAATTCTCCTGATCTCCGGCCGGCAAGTCAAACGAACAAAAGGAATGGTAAATGGTCAGCCTCAGTTATGGCAGGCATCTTGCCCGCGCCGTACTGCGCGCGGACACGCCGCTTTTTTCCCACAGACCACCCATGGAGAAGTGCGCGGCTGGTTGGTCGTCGTCCTCGATGGGCGTTTACAATTCCTTCGTTATTAACTTAACTTTTTTGAATCGGTCTCGGACAGGATCTCAAACAGCGTCGCCGCTGATTTCCACGCGTTGCACTTTCAGATCCCCGCAAAGGGTGGGAAGCCATCTCGCCAGGCCGCGCCTGGCGGGCGGATGAATCCACGCGACGGGACTTTCCGTACGAGCGAGTTGACGCAGTGCCTGATGCAGGCGGCACAGGGTCTGACTGGGTTTCTCGTTTGGGTTTGGGCTCGCGAGCCCGTCGGACGCAAGAATCAACCGGTCGAGCGATGAACGTCCTTTCTTCAGTTTCGCCCGATGCAATTTTCTCAGCGATTCAACGATGAAGCTTTTACCGCCGGCCTCGCTCAGGCGGAACAGCGCCGCTTCGAATCGACGAAAGGTGGAGCTGCGCGACACCCATTGGATTTCTCCATTTTGAAGAACCAGCAAATGAAATCGCTCGGATTTTGCGGCGTGTCCGAGGCCCGCGATGGCGTTGCGCGCCGCATCGAGAAACCGGCTTGCGCCGGTGGAACGGCTGGCATCCAAAAAGCACCAGAAGTTTTTTTTGGCCGGAGGAAGGCGATATCGCAAGTGAATGGATTTTGTGCCATTCAGGCATTTTGTTCGGGCCGAAAATGCTAGTGTTTCCAGCCACGCGATCGAGCTTCGCGGTTCCGCGGTGAATTCTCCGGATGGAGTTCTTTCGGATCCGGCCAGGCGCCGGTTGGGTTGCTGGTGTAACCACTGGCAAAGCCTTTGATGAAAGGCGGTTTTCGGAGCTCTGAGTCGCAACGGATCGGAATGCGAATCCAGTGGAGCGGGGGAGGTGAGCCTATTGGCATTGGATTTGTTGGGCCGAGGGTGGTCTAATAGCGGCGAAGCAGGCGTCTGAGAATGGGGCTGCTCGGGGCGCCGATGGCCAAGGCAAAGTTCCCAGGCTTCTTCCAGGTCGCTCTGCTCGACTTCCAAGCGCTGATGCCATGCAGCCGCGCAGCGCGCCGTGCGAACCACCGCGAGTTCTGCGCGAATGCCTTCCAGCCTCAGTCTTTCTCCCCGCGCGGCGACCGCGAGGCGATGCTCTGGCGAAATGCGCACGTCCTGCAGCCGTTTTCGAGCCTGCGCGACCCGGCTCTTCAATTCCGCAGTGGCCGATCCAAAGACCGCGGCAAATTCTTCCGGATTATCGTCGAATTGAATGCGCCGCTGGACGATTTCCATCCGTTCTTCGGGCGTGAACGCATCCTGGATTGGCACACCGTGCGCAAAGCGGTCTGACAATTGCGGACGCAGGTCGCCTTCCTCCGGGTTCATCGTTCCGACCAGGATGTATCGATTTTCCACGATTCGCGTGATGCCGTCGCGCTCCATCCGGTAACGGCCCGAAGCCGCCGAATCGAGAATGAAAT
>JAFAKL010000538.1 GCA_019235445.1 Verrucomicrobiota bacterium
GCTTTCATAGTAATGATGCACGCGGAACCACGGCCGTCGAAAATCCTCCAGCTGAGGGCGGCGGAGCCGCCGCCAAGGTCCCACTATTGGTACAGCAAAGGGGCGCTGAAGTTGGTCTACGAAGCACTGTTATTCCACACCTTCAAACGTCATTTGCTTTGTGGTACCTGGCTTCAAATAGCGAGTTGGTGTTCGACGGAGACACAGGAGATACTGTGCCTACACCTGCTTCGCAGCGCTACGGGATCGAATTCAGCAACTATTACACGCCATATCGGTGGCTCACCCTGAACGCGGACTATGCATGGTCCAACGCTCGATACACCCAAGCCAGCCAGGCGGGGCAATATGTCCCCGAAGCAGTCGAACAGGTCTTCGATGCCGGGATAAATGTCCACCATCTTTGTGGCTTCGAAGCAGATTTGAGATTCCGGTACTTTGGTCCTCGCGCGTTAACCCAAGACGATAGTGTCAGGTCTCCCGCAACGGCGCTTCTTTACGAGAAGCGTCGGATATCAATTGAACGCGACGTGGAGCGTTAAAGTCGATATCTTTAATTTCCTGAATACGCGTGCTGAGGACATCGCCTATTACTATGCGTCACGATTGAAAAACGAACCCCCAGGACCAGACGGCGGAGGCTACAACGATTTGGAGTTCCATCCGGCCGAATCACGCAGTGTCCGCGTCACGGTGACGGCAAGATTTTGAGTGCCGGCATGACCGCTGCACCACCGCAAAAGCTCCCGCGGCAAAGCGGACATTAATCGACCAGGGGACGGCTCTCGCAGAACCAAACCGAGAAGCTGGATCGGAACAAGCTCACGTGAGCCGAAAATTTAGGAGCATCCAGGATTGACTTCTGAAATGAAGAGGCATTAGTGTCAACGCTGATGGTTCCATATTAGGATGAAAAGGGAACGCGGTATCGAGCTTTGACGCTCCGAAGCCGCGGCTGCCCCCGCAACTGTGAGCGGCGAGTTAACTGCCTCAAAAGCCACTGGGAAACCGGGAAGGCGGTAGTTAGCCGAGACCCGCGAGCCAGGAGACCTGCCATCAATGAAACGTCACGTGAACACATCGGTCGGGGTGTACCGGTGGGATCAAGCAGCTACCATTGTAGCGGGCTAAAGCCTCGTTTGCGCTGACGATTAGATAAAAACAGCGAGGCAATATGAATGACATTGTTTCAGTCAACTTCCGGAATCGAATCGTCGGCATTTACGGTTTTCTGATCGCAGTCAACATTGGGGCTTGGGTTTGGGCGATTGTCGCCTTCCATGATACACCTGTACTCCTCGGAACCGCAGTTCTCGCTTATACATTCGGTCTTCGGCACGCAGTCGATGCCGACCACATTGCGGCAATCGACAACGTTACTCGCAAGCTGATGCAAGACGGAAAGCGACCAGTTTCGGTGGGTTTCTACTTCGCTCTCGGACATTCGACCATCGTCGTCATTGCCGCTCTGGTCGCGTACTGGACCGCTTCCGCGGCGGAGAAGCATTTCGAGTTTTTGCAGGACATCGGAGGGATAATCAGCACCAGCGTCTCTGCGTTTTTCCTGATCGCTATCGCCCTGATCAATATGGTAATTCTTCGAGGCGTTTACCGGGCATTCCAGCAAGCGCGCGCAGGGAGCGCGTACGGCGACCAAACCGCTGACTTGCTATTGGGAGGCGGCATTCTCGCCCGGCTGTTAGGGCCACTTTTCAAGCTGCTCTCACATCCGTCACAAATGTTTCCGATTGGCTTCCTATTCGGCCTGGGATTTGAAACGGCAACTGAAGTCGCGCTTCTCGGCATCTCCGCTTCAGCGGCAGCGAAGGGCATCTCCTTACAGGCTGTGATGGCGCTCCCCGCGCTTTTTACTGCCGGAATGACTTTGGTAGACACTACGGACGGAGTTTTGATGATCGGGGCATATGGCTGGGCATTTGTGAAGCCGATTCGTAAACTTTACTACAATTTAACGATTACCTTTGTTTCTGTCGTCGTGGCTCTCATTATCGGCGGAATCGAAGCAATTGGTTTGCTTAAGGACCAGCTCAACCTGACCGGCGGAGTCTGGGACTTCATTGGAAGCCTCAATGATAACTTTAACGCCCTGGGCTTTGTCATTATCGGCGTCTTCGTCCTTAGCTGGATCGGGTCAATGATTGTCTATCGAATCAAAGGTTTCGATCGTCTGGAAGCGACGACACCAATTGCCGATTAACGCGAATGGCGTGAGGATAAGGCGCATTTTGGATGATTCTTCGCCCCGAAGCCGAAGGAGCTGGGGTAGGATTCAGCCCGGGCTTTTGTACGCGCCGCATGAAGACAAGAAGTGCAGCGCAGTGGTAAGTAAGGCGTCCCGCCTTACCCTCCGAAAAGGCGCAAAGCGGGGACGCTTTGCCTACAAGAAGTGGCAGCGTACGGATAAGTGAGGCCGACAATCGTGGCGCTAAACACCTGAGAGGTTTTAACCCGGGTGTTGGGGAGCAACGGAGCAGAAAACCGGTTTGGAGCAATCGGCGCCAGATCATCGGGCTGATGCCGCGCAAAACGACTTTGAACTGGTAAACGCATAACATCTCGGGCCCGGCATGGAACTCAATCGTATCGCCACGGATTGCAACTACCAAAAGCGCGTTTTCCCACAAATTCGCTGCGCGGATTAGCACTACTTTTTTATGCTCTCCAAGATGATGAAGCTCGAGTCCTTCGGTTCCAGCGATGAGATAATCCTCATCAGTCTAGGTTAAACCGGGCGAGCCACCCGCCATCGGATACAATGGAAACCGCGCCCATTTTGGAGGCCCACTCCAAAAACCCCGTTGGAGCGTTCTTAACGCCAAACACGTTCGCTAGTCTTATTTCCGCGATCTCTTGCCATTTGATGCCGTGCAAATCCGTGTTGCGCAGGTCCGCTTTGCCGAGATGGGCGCCGGTCAAGTCGGCTTGGCCGAGATCTGCGCCGAATAAATCGGCATCTTCCAGATTGGCGTTCTGCAAGGCAGCCTTCTGTAAATCGGCATGCCGAAAATTCGCTGACGTCAGGTCAGCGTACTCTAACTGGGATCCGACGAAGCTTCCGTCTCGGATATCCGCAGAGTGGAAATTCGCACGAAGCAAGTTTGCTCCATTTAACTCGACTCCGTGAAGAAACGCGTCGCTCAAATCCACACCCACCAATGGAACGCCATCCTTATGAAGGTCCTCAAGCGCGTCGATCCGGCCTCCACTTCCTCCTTTACCTTGAGCCGAGTTAATTACCTGCCACGCTTGATAGTGTTTCTGTTTTATCCGGTCCTTGCTCTCCGCAAAATACGATACAACCGCGACCAACAGGGACAAGGTTCCGAGACATTCGAGGACTTCGAGAAACGCCCATCCGCTTAGCAGGTAGGCTAGCCAGCTCCAGCCCCACTCGAGTGCGAAGAATGGAATTAACCAGCTGTACTTCGCTTGTGCCAGGCGGCGGGGCCAGGGCTCCGGTCGTGTTCGACGTTTTAAGAATGCCATGTGCGAAATCCTACTTTTTAATTGATGAAAACGGGAAGAGACAAGCAAAGTGGGCCTTAGTTGGGCACTTTAGCCTCCGCTTATATCGCTAAATCAAGGAATGCTGATTCATTCTCATTCAATCGTTTCATAGTTATTTACTGGTTTTTGTGCGGGCTTATTCCCGCCATTGCAGTGGAAGTTTCAAATGTCGTATGTTTGGAAGTGTTACGGCGCGAATACTGTCGGCTGCCTTGGCTGATTCGACTAAGACGAAGCGTGGCAGCAGACTGTGCAAGTCCAGACGCACGTGGAGCTTGGCGGCCGCCTTGCGCCGCCGGTGCTGCGCCCAGTCGATGCAGGAAGCAATTCAGCGCGATCGTGCTTGAGTCGACCACATGAATGACACGTCGAAAACGCTGGGCCAGTCCTTTACCCCGACGTCCTGTCGAAAATCCCGGAGAGAGCTTTTGCAGATGATCGAGCACCGTCCAAAACAGCCGTTCTGCCAACGCAGCGGCGAATGCGGCGCTGAACCTTGATATGTCCCCAGGAGGATTCGGCATCGCTTTCTCTAGACCGACCTTCCACTGATCAAAGGACGCGAAGGAGAGTCGGGGTTCCCTCTCGAACCAGCGGTACATTGCTTCGGCATAGCCCCGCAGAGTGAGAGCTTGTGAGGAGACGGTGTTGAAAATTTCACCAACCGATGCCGCTCTATTTTCTATGGCACAGATGATCCACTGGGCAACGTCATCGGCATGAACATGATGCAGTGTTTCTAGCCCTAGACCTAGATTAGGCAGAACGAGTTCTTCACCGCGGGCGATCAAGGAAAAAACACTAGGATTCAGATTGCCCAAAGGATTGACCGGAATCCAGCCCTCGCCAACGATGTGACCCGGCCGGAAGCATGTCGCAGGGAAGCCATTCCTCCTAGCCTGCTGCAGGAGCCAAGCTTCGATCTTCGCCTTATTGACTCAGGCTAGGAAAGCCGCAACACGCTTCCGAAAAAGCGTCCCAGAACGTCGAATTGCCTCCAGCATCAATACGGATAGTAGTAGGGGGAGGGGAAATAGGGGTAATAGGGATACGGGTAATAATATGGGTACGGATAATAGGCATAAGGGAACCCGAATCCCACAAAGACTGAAGAGCGGAAGAAACGATGGCGAGGAAAGAAGCGGTCGTTGTGAAAGAAGAAACGATCATGAAAAAAGCGACCGTTTCGCACAAATGTCCGACCACGAAATCCGGCATTGTGAAAAGCGAACGCCGGTCTAGTTCCCATGTGACCGCCAGCCATCCCGCCCATATGGCCCCCGAAAGCCCAGCCGCTGGCCGGTAATATTCCAAGGAGCGCGGCCAGCAAAAGAACACGAATATTTTTCATCGATGCACCTCAGGTGAAACGGGAGAAAGCGTTCGCTCTTCCTCCATACTAATTATACCGATTCTCGAGCCGTTTTATTCCCGCTCGCGCAGAAATTTTTTGACACTTCTGTGGAATGCGAGGGCTATTCCGAGTGCGTGCCTCAATCAGACCCGCTGACCTTTTAAAGCCAATGCCCGACCATTTCAAGCACCCACACTAAAAGAACCGCCAGGGTAACAAAGCGCATAAGCCAGAATGGTTACCCTTGTAATATCTTGCTTCGCATTGAGCAGTCCGACATTTGTCAGTCAGCGGTTCTGCGTGTTGGCTCTATGTTTTCCATAACAACAAATAATTTCAGTCGGCACTTCATTTCCGAATCCTACAAATCAACATTGCATTTTGCGGTCAGGATACTCAAGTTGATTGGACTATCCCCTCTAAGCTGCCTTCCAGACAGGTTGCTTCTAATATCCGCAAAAACGCGGATCGATCCGATCATATGGGAGCCGCTTGGCACTGGGAAGTGTGAAAAAACAAGCACAACATCAAGAAAGAAAGATGCAAAGCAATGAAAACTAAAGATCAGGTTCAATGGAAAAAGCCGGCTATCGTGCTCTTCACTCTGCTGAGTGTCGCCATATTGAGTAGCAGCTTCGCGTTGGGCCAGGTTTCGCCCTCTACCAGAACGGAGAAGTCCGTCGACTTTGTTATGTTGCCATCCAAAGGGCTGCCTAGCGGTGTTCTACAAAATGCTCTAGGTCACGTTCATATCCGATCGGTAGGACCCGTGGAGATTATGGAAGTCTCCGTTGAGGGATTGCCCCCAAACACTGATTTTGATTTTTTTGTTATTCAGGTTCCCAATAAGCCTTTTGGACTGTCGTGGTACCAAGGCGACATCGAGACAAATCGCAATGGAAAAGGCTTTGGAGCATTTGTCGGCCGCTTCAGCATCGAAACCTTCATTGTGTCTCCGGGCGCACAACCTGCGCCAGTGGTATTCAACAACGCCTTTCCCGATTCCTCGATGGGAGTGGTGGTGGGGCGCATACACACTTATCACCTCGGCCTTTGGTTTAACTCGCCTGCCGACGGGGCAAAGGCTGGAGCACCTGGTGTCACTCCATTTAACGGCGAAGGCGATGCTGGTGTGCAGGTGCTGAGCACAAACGGGTTCCCTGATCTGATGGGCCCGCTCATGCAGGTCAACTGAGGTCCATGCAATCCAGCTGCAAAGCAGGCCGTGTTGCGGTTGAACCGTCGCATTATGGGTCCGAGTGGCAGTCAAGTTGCCACGAGCTTGTGCGGGTTGAGGTTCCATCGCTGACTCCATGGGCAACAGCTACCATTTAAAGGTCAGGTTGACCACGTTGGCGCCGGCCAGGGCGGCCGAAATGTTCTCGGCGTAGTAGATGGCCTGGGTTAAAGGGGCGCCCCCGGTGAGCACTGTGGGGCCAACTATGCCGTTCCTCAGAGCGCCCAAAGCGTGGTCAGCGTGCCCTTCTCCGGCGCTCAAGGCGCCGGAGACCTCAATGTGGTCGTCGCCGGCTGGGGCGACGCAAGCTCCCAGTGTAACGCTCGAAACGGGCGTCACCGTCATCAGCCAACGTCCCGGTGATTGCCATGACTGCTTTTGCCGATTTTTAGCCCAAAAAACCGAAGTTAGCTTGAGGTAAATCACGAACATGTTTAGAGTATTCGTTTCGACGAAAAGCACGACCGGTTCGCTCGATAAACTCCGGACTAAAGGAGCTCTGGCAGCTTACCAGCAGTTCATCAGCAGTTACCAAATATTGCCAACAGTCACCGTCTCGTGAAGCACGCTAAGGCCTCGTGGCTTCCGGTCCAGTCCCATGGCCAGGCTTTGGGAAGCGTCTCGGCGCCAAGGCGCCTACTCCCGCTTTCCGGACGGTTTGTTGCATTCCAAACCCAAAGACTTGAGACGCGAGATGACCGTCGTGGGTTTCATGCCCAGCAACGCGGCGGCGCCGGTGGTGCCAAAGAT
>JAFAKL010000529.1 GCA_019235445.1 Verrucomicrobiota bacterium
TTTCAACCCCGGGCACCATCCAATGATTCGGTCCGCCCTGACACTCCTTGTAGGGCAGAGCGTCCCCGCTTTGCGCGTTTTCGGAGGAAAGGCCAGACGCCTTACTTACCGCTGCGCTACCTTCTTGTTTTCAAGCGGCTCTAAACAGCGGGCTGAAATCATCGCGCCCAAAATGCCGCCATTCGCGATCTCCCTGGCGCCGCGGCTACTTATTTCCCCCCCTACAACTAGCCGTTCAGAGAGTGTTCCGTGGAACCGGGATGCACGATAACAGGACCGGTGTCTGTGCTGGCAGAGCGCTCAGAAGGATGCGAGTTGAAGAATAAGTCACTCACCTTGACTACTCCCATCAGCAAAATTGCCGGTCCCAGGAGCCACGAAATGACTCTCACCAAGACCACAAAAAGTAACCGTGCTGGAAATGAATTCGAAACGAACCCAGACAGAAACGCGATACCTAACCAAAGAAAAGGTCGCTCGCTCATGTCCGTTTTCAGCTCGTTCAAACGACTATTCAACTGATTTTGGAAATGCACACTATTATATGATTTCAAGCTCTCCTCCGATCTCAATGTAGACACATTATGGTGCTGGCCGTCTATCCGCTTAAAAAAGGTTAAAAAAAGATCGCTTCTGCTCCTCCAACCTGGGTTGCCACTTCCGCCCAACCCGAGCGCCGGTTTTCGCCATGTCTTCGACCGCTGATTTCGTCGCCTCGAATCCTTCTCTGAGCGGACTCCCCAATTTCTGGCCGTGGTATCGAATCCAATGTGTCACCTCTTTCATCCAATCTTCAATCAAACGTTGCCGTTTCGACTCTTCCTCCATCTGGGAGATGCGGTAACCTACGAGGACACTTAAGACAATTGCAACCGCAAGAATGATCGTGAATGATTTGGTCGGTTCTCGTCTTACCTGGGTGAGGATATTTTCTCTGGCCTGCGCACCAAAAGCGCCGACCCCTTTCCTGGCAGACCCAGCAGTTGATTCGAAAGATTCATTCATATGCTTTTTCTCCTTAGAGCTGAAGCCGGCAATTGGCCATCTATTCACATCCGCGGCCTTGCCAGCGTTAAACCGTTTAAAGATCTAAATCCGGTTCGTCTTTCAGAAGGTCGCTGGTCGTACTTCTGCATGCTATTCGCCCGGATTCATCAGCTCAAAGGTTTCAAACAGGGGCACCAAATCGATCACCTCGTTGGCGGCCCCTTTCAAACCGGTGCCCAGGGTTTGCGGGGTGGCGGCTACTTCCACCCGAATACCGCGTCGGCGAAGCTGCAAAGCGAGATGGGCGAAGTCAGCATCGCCGGTCACGAGCACCACGACATCCGGACGCATCTCCACAGACAGCTCGACACCATCAATCGCCATCAAGACGTCGATGTTGGCTTTATAGTGCTTGCCGTCGCCCGGCGAGCCATCTTTTGCCACCACCAGAAATCCATTCGAACGAAGCCAGTGCAGGAATTTGTTCTTCTTTTCCCGTTCATTTTGCCACTCAGGGATTGGAGGAGGTAAACCTGCATAGATGATCATCTCGATTAGTTCCCGTCCACGATCTGCCCCTGCGAGATGGTCGCGGAGCCTCAGCCAGTCCAGTTTCCGACCGAGTGCCCGCACTGAGCTGAGAACATTGGATTCGTCCACAAAAACCAGAACTCTAGTTCCCACGGGTTTCAGGAATCTTCCTGTCCCGAAAGTGCGTGACCACAGCTGGCGCAAAACCTGTCCTCATCGCGCACGGGTTTACCGCACTGCGTGCAGAATCGTTTCTCAGTCTCCTTTTCCGCGGCTCCCATACTCATGTGCATACCGCCCATCCGCATTTCCATCGGGCGCATCTTCCTCATCGGCTTCATCGGTGTCATCGGTTCCATTGGCTCCATCGGTTCCATCGGTTCCATTGCGATGCTCTCGTCCGACTTTTTCAGCTTCAACTTTTCCGCGTTACCCAAGTCCGGTCCAGTGCGCATCAACTGCATCTGATTGGCCCGCACGCGAATAAATTCCACGGCGTTTTTGCTTTCGATGCGCAGCAGCAGGCTTCCGGCGACCCGAAAAAGCTCCGGCGGGTTCAACCATTTGCCGGTCTCGAAAGCATTGCTCTGACTTTGCTGTTGTCCTTCGTCGCCGCTGCTCAGCGCGACAACGGTGTCGCCGCCCGCATTTTCCACCATGAGCCGTTGGCCGTCTTCCAAATCGTATACGTAGGTCATGAATTTTCCCATGTTCAGCTACTGATTGATTGACTTCGTCGTGGCAATCCTTCTGTTCACCCTACCCCTTTAGCACAACTTTGTTCGTTCGAAACCGGGATTACATATCGCGATAGCGGGACGCTGCTGAGCCGTCCTCTTGAGCTCAGAAAAATAGGCCCCGGGAGAATAACCTTCGGGGGCGCCTGGCACGGACCGTGCTCAGGACACTGCGTCGGCCGTCGATCCAAACCCTGCGGCCCACCACAAGAATCATCAATTCATGAAAAAGTCTCTGTTAGCTTTAATTGCAGTTGCGGCGGCCTTTGCGCCACTCACTCAAACCGCTCAGGCCCACTGGGGCTACTATCATCAGTACTATGGATACTGGCATCATCGCTTTTGGCATCATGGCTATTGGTATGCCGGTTATTGGCACCCAGGCTGTTGGTATCCCGGTCCAGTGACGGTGGTGGTTGCCCCGTACTGAACGAAGCGATCCTCGCATCGGGTTTTCTCCGGACCAGATCATGGATCGGTCTCAATCCGGAAAGAGATGTTAATTTTAAGGTTAATGTCTACAGCGCGCTGCGCCGCACTTTACGGCGGCTTGGTCGACACTTATCTGTCGACCAAGGATCCGCACCAGGCAGCCAGCTCATCTTCGACGTTCTGGAACGCGGCAAGGACGATTTCCCGATAGTTGGCGACTAGCTTCTGGTCAGACAACTTCATCTCCGAAAATGGCGGTTCCTTTTTCGTGTGACCGCCAAAATGACGTCCGTGGCGCTGACAGGTTTCGATATGTTTGCTGTTCTGTTTGTCAAAGACCTGTTTACATTCCTGGCTTGCACGCGAATTTTTTCCCATGCGAAAGCAAATTCCATTGGCCAGGCCACTGATCGTGCTTGCGCTTACGGTCTCCTTGGCGGCGTGCCAAAGCGACCGAAGAACTGCAAAGTCTGGCGCCAACATCATGGATCCCAACACCGTCTTTGCTCAAGGCGGAGCAAACGAAAGCTCAGGTTCTGGAAGCCCCGGCGCTAATTCAGGCCGTAGAGGAAGAGGATTTTCGGGAAGTTCTGGTCTGAACAATCAGGGCCTTTGAAAAGAGATAAACCACAGATTACACAGATTTCCCAGATTGCGGACACTTAGAAGTCGGCGTGGTTTATTTTACAGCGCCGATCTCCCAGACTTCCGCAATCTGTGAAATCTGCGTAATCTGTGGTTTTATCTCTTGCTGCTATGACCCAATCACTCCCTTTCTCCTCCACTAAACTCGACGACCTCCTTGACCGGGCGGGAGCCGATGTCCTCTTTGCCTCGTCTAAGCACAATGTCCAATACTTGTTAGGCGGATACCGTTACTTCTTCTTCGAGCACTCCGCCGCCATCGGGCTTGGACACTATCTACCGGTGATGGGGTACGTGAAGGGTCGTCAGGATCTGGCCTTTTACGTCGGCGGCGGGGATGAGGGCTGGGGTCTCGAGGTGTTCCCTATCTGGCCTGAACGGGTCGCCACTGTATCGTGGGCTGCGCCCGCCTCTGCCCTGGTCGCAGCAGAGTTTCTTAAGAGCGCCGGTTTTCTGGCTCCCCGGATTGCGCTGGAGCCCGAGCTCTGGCCTGTCGCTGCCGGGGAAGTTTTGGGCACTGAACTGCCCGGAGCCACTTTCATCGACGCAACTGAACTGCTTGAAGAACTCCGGGCCGTAAAAAACCAAGCCGAACTAAACGATCTGAAAAACGCCGCCGCCGGCCTCGTCGACTCGATGGTAGCCACTTTCCAGTGGATTAGACTGGGTGTCACAGAAACCGAAATCGTTCACCAACTGCGTCTGGAGCAAACCTTGAGAGGTCTGGATTACCAGTTTGCTCTCATCACCACCGGACCGACCTTCGGAAGGGCACCTTCCCAACGCAGAATAGCGAAGGATGAAATCGTCTCGTTGGACACCGGCGGACGACATCGCGGCTATCTGGCCGATATGGCTCGAATGGGCGTCCTAGGGGAGCCGACGCCTCTGATGAAGGATCTGTTGGACGAGATTCTGAGCATCCAGGCTGCTGCCAGAAGAGCAATCAAGCCGGGAACGGTCGGAGGCGAAATCTACCGCACCGCCCTTCAGACGCTGGAATCCTGTCCCCACCGGAGCGAAATGCATTTTGTCGCCCACGGGATCGGACTGATTGCCCACGAAGCACCACGGCTTACTGCAACCGGTCCGATTCCGTACGCCGATAAGCATGCCCAGCGGCCACTTGAATCCGGGATGGTCATTTCAATCGAAACGCACGTGACGCACCCTGACGTCGGTTTTGTCAAATTGGAAGACACGGTCGCGGTAACCGATTCGGGATGGGAAGCCTTCGGAGACTGGGGCCGGGGATGGAATGTGCCGAACCCGGCATCTGTCGGTTAGTCACCCGCAAGGTGATAAGCCTCACGGGCACGCGCATGACGCTGGTCCGCTCCCATTGCTGGGAACCCAGAAAACGTTTCCAATTCCCCCTTAAAGAAACGGGCGCTAAGGCCGATCTGGCAGGACATGCGTAATCTGGCGTGCGTCCTCAGCTTTTTCTTTGTCCTCCCCTTGGCCTCCTACGCCGGCGACAATCTCGACCAGTTGCTGCAGACCTATTCAAAACATACTAAGACCTTAGCCGGACTGACCACGATGCTGGTCGCCGACGTCCAGGCGGCTCATAGCGGCGATGAGGCAGCGACACGGATCGAGGCCTATGCGACCATATATCACGTGGTGGCTCAGGCCTTTCAAAACCTGATGCCTGCATACCTTAAAGCGAACAGCGCAGGCACTCTCTCGGATCTGGAGAGCCAATCGATGATGGAATCGAGCCAGCGAATGAGTGAGGCAGGGAAGATGCTGACCAGCGAAAGCGACGCCTTCGATGAGGCCCTGAAACCTTTTCAAAATGAACCTCGCGTCACTGCCGCGGTGAATACCTTCGTGAAGGAGGGTCAAGCCCTTCAGGCTATCGCGCAACAGTACAAGTAGCCGCCATATTTTCCGAAAAGATTTCGGGGCAAGTCTTGCCTTGGAATTCGCCCCTGCCGCCGCGAAATAGAATATTCCATGGCGCAGTCCGCAGGTCATCGACAAAGGGAGGGATTCGCGCACTGAAGGTGCGCGATCTGCAGTTTGGACATCTCCAACGTCTTAGAACGGCGCCGAAGGCGCCAAACAGCCATAGCCTGGGGCACGGCCCCAGAAGCGTTAACTTATCGCAGCGGCAGGGAGGTGCCGTGACGCATTTATCCCGGAGGGATTAAAACGAGGGTAGCCTGGCACGAAGTGCCTGGAAACAAGAGAAAAGTGGACTCGTCCCGGGGGGACGGTTGATGTGCTCACTAGTCCCAGAGATATTTTCCGAGGAAAGAGAATGACACATTTGGAGCAGACCTTGATCAACCGTCCCTACGGGACTAGACGCGTCTTTTTGCTTTTTTCCAGGCACTTCGTGCCGGGCTACCCTCGTTTTAATCCCTCCGGGATAAATGCGTCACGGCACCTCCCTGCCGCTGCGATAAGTTAACGCTTCTGGGGCCGTGCCCCAGGCTATG
>JAFAKL010000539.1 GCA_019235445.1 Verrucomicrobiota bacterium
GGCGTAAGCGAAGTGTCCCGCTTTGCTTCTTAAAACCCGGGCAAACCGAGACGGTTCGACCACCAGCGCCAGCGAACGATGAAGGCCGAACGTTGAAGCCAAACGCCGGCACCCGGCGGGTGCCGGCGTTTTCTCCTTTGCTTGTGAATGCATGAGACCGAAACTGTCGGGGAATGAAGCTGCTCGCAATCGCAAACCAGAAAGGCGGTGTCGGTAAGACAACCACCGCGGTGAATCTGTCGACTTGTCTCGCGGCGAAAGGTAAGCGAGTGCTTTTGATTGACCTTGATCCGCAGGGGAACGCCACCAGCGCCCTCGGCCTTGAAGGCACCGCTGGAGAGAGCCTTTACGAAGCTTTGATCGGGCATGCGGAGATCAAGGATAAAATTGTCCCGACGCGGTTCCCGGGTTTGTCGATGATCCCTGCAGACATAGACCTGGCCGGCGCTGAAATCGAGGTTGCCCGCCTTGATGATCATCTTACTCGCCTTCGTGAGGTTCTGGCCGGGTTGAGCCGCGAGGCCGGATTCGACTATCTGTTTCTGGATTGCCCTCCGTCGCTGGGAATTCTCATGACAAACGCGTTAGCAGCTGCCCACCAACTTTTAATCCCTCTCCAGTGCGAGTACTTCGCCTTGGAAGGTTTATCGAAAATCGTGCACCTGGTGAATCAGATCCGCGCGGTCAATGAAGTGCTTTCGATCGGCGGGATCATCATGACGATGTACGACGCGCGGACGAATCTCAGCCAGCAAGTCGTCAATGAGGTGCGCAAACATTTTCCCAGCCTGGTTTACCAAACGATCATTCCGCGTTCAGTCCGCCTGGGAGAGGCACCAAGCTTCGGTAAGCCGATAATAGAGTATGAACCGAACGGGGCTGGAGCGACGGCCTACCGAGCATTGGCAGAAGAGTTTGTGCAACGCGAAACAGGGCAGATAAAGTTTGTGAATGGATCGACAGCGCAGTGATGGTCTGATCTATTGTGGATTTCATAACTTCGATGAATTCGCGGGCATTTGCCATTTACCTTTTTGTTACGGTCTTCTTCGGCATTATCTCTGCAAAGGCAGAGGTGCTCAAAGGCGCGTGGGTTGCAACTGTCTATAACCTCAATTTCCCGTCGCATGCCGGCCTCTCAGCGGAAATCCAGAAGGCGCAGATCCGTCAAATCGTCGAGGCGGCGGCGCGAAGCGGCTTAAATGCGCTGATGGTTCAAGTCAGGCCGGAAAGTGACGCACTCTATGCCTCCCGGCTGGAGCCATGGAGCCGTTATCTGACTGGCATCCAAGGAACGGGACCGGGTTATGACCCGCTCGCCTATTTTATCCGGATCGGACGGGAGCATGGCATTGCCGTTCATGCCTGGATTAACCCCTATCGAGCCGCTGCGAACGCATCCGAGGCAAGGTCTCGTCAACTCAACGGTGCGGTGCACCGAGTCGGGAATGCGCTCTGGATGGATCCGGGCGATCCGGCAGTCCGGGACCACGTCGTCAAGGTGGTGCGCGATATCGTCGAACGCTATCCGGTGGCAGGCGTGATCCTTGATGATTACTTCTATCCCTACCCCACCCGCGCCTTTCCCAGCGGCTCTTTCCCCGATCACTCCTTTTACGCAAAGTACGGTGGCAACACGGGTTTAGGGGATTGGCGCCGCCAGAACGTGAACCTGCTGATCAAAGAACTACATGATGCTATTAAGGAGACGCGACCCGACGTCCAATTTGGCGTCAGTCCCTTTGGTATTTACCGAAAGGGCTTTCCAGCAAATGTGATCGCCGAACTGGATCAATACCAGGATCTCTTTGCGGACCCGGTCGCCTGGCTGAAAAACGGCTGGGTAGACTATCTTTCGCCGCAGCTATACTGGCGCGACAAAAGCCCCCAAAGTTTTTCGGCGCTCCTGGAGTGGTGGCGCAGTCCGGAGGCCAATCCCCGCCAAATTCCAATCTATCCGAGCATTGCCATTGACCGACTGGGAGGATCGTACGGTTGGCCCTCCAGCGAAATTGCCTTACAGCTTGCCATCGAGATGTCCATCAAACCGAGGTCCTCTGGCGGATTCATTTTGTGGAACGTAGGATCGCTGATGGAAAACAAGAAAGGGGTTGCCGTGCTTCTGACAAGGCAGCGGTAAACTACGGGGATGTGATCGAGCGAAAATTGATCTGTCCGCGAGGATACTTTTGCTTGGAAATGTCCTTGCATTGGTTCAGAATCCAACCGCAGGAGCAGATCCCGCGTACCCCTTGGAAGCGAGGGCAGCGATGAAGCTCAGTACTGAGACAAAGGTTTACACGTTTTTCTTCGCAGCTTTCGCAGGGGTTGTGATTCTGGGATATGTGACCTACCGGAGCACGAGGGAGTTGATCGTCAATGATCGCTGGGTCGCCCACACCGATCAGGTGCGTCAATCGATCGCCGATCTCCATGGAGCCGTTCTGGAAGCCGAAAATCGCCGACGAGATTATCTCCTGACCGGAGATTCTCGCTACCTTGCGCAGTTCCTGACCAATCTGGACAGGATTCCCACCGTCACCGGGAAAATCATCGAATTGACGGCGGACAACCCTGATCAGCAGACGCGGATCGCGGAGCTGAAGTCTTTGACCGAACAAAGTCTATCCATCTGGGCTGCGACTGCAGACGCGGCTCGTGCGGCGCGGCGAACCGGTGGACAGATTCCGCCTTTGGCCCGTGAGATTGAATTGCGCAGTTGCATCGCTGAATTGACCACACTCCTCGATAAGATGAATGCCGGCGAAGATGAGATGTTGCGGGCCAGGTCAGACGCCGCCGGCGCAAGTGGCGCCAGAACCATTGTGATTGTGCTGCTTGGAGGAGGGTTTTCAACCCTGGTGGTTCTCCTGGCGATCGCTATTCTGCGGCGCGACCTGACAGAGAAGAGGCAGGCAGCAGAGGCTTTGCGCAAGCGGGAAGCCGAACTGCGCGAGGCGCAACGCGTCGCCAGCGTTGGCAGCTGGGAATGGATCATTGATCCAGGCACCTTCACCTGGTCCGAAGAGCTGTACCACATCGCCGGACGCGAATCTCAGGAAAATCCACCTAACTTTCAAGAACTGCGAAAGTTATTCACTCCGCAGAGCTGGCTGCAACTGGAACCGGCGATGGATCGGGCGATGAAAACCGGTTTGCCACAGCAACTGGATCTTGAGATCCTTCGCCCGGATGGTACCGCAAGATGGATCGCCGCGCGAGGCGAGGCCGTGCGCGAGACAAACGGTCAAATCACCAAAATTCGCGGCACTGTTCAGGACATCACCGAACGCAAGCGGGCCGCCGAAGAAATCCAGGACCTCTACGATCATGCTCCCTGTGGGTATGACTCGATCGATGAAAACGGTCGCTTCGTTCGTGTCAACGAGACAGAACTTTCCTGGCTGGGTTATACTCAAGCCGGACTGGTGGGCAAAATGAGGTTCCAGGACCTTCTCACCGAAGAAAGCAAGAGGATCTTTGAACAAAGCTTTCCGCGGGCAAAAGTCGAAGGGCGCTTGAAGGATCTTGAAGTTGAAATGGTTTCAAAGGACGGCACCATCCTGCAGGTTCTGTTGAGTTCCACGGTGGTCAAGGACAAGAACAGCGATTCATTCATCACCCGAACCACCCTCTACGATATCACGGAGAGGAAGCGCGTGGCTGAGCAGCTAAGACTCTTCAGCGAGCGCCTGACTCTCGCCACCAGGGCTGCTTCGATCGGCGTTTGGGATTGGGATCTCACGACCAACCAGGTTTATTGGGATGAGAAGATGTTCGAAATCTATGCATTGCCCAGACAGGACGCGATGCGCTACGAAAGATGGCTGCAGACCGTCCACCCGGAGGATTTGCCTCGGGTGATTGAATCCCGCCGGTCAATCATTGCCAATAAGAGCCATGGTGCAACAGATTTTCGTATTATCAGGCGAAACGGATCACTGCGCTACATCCAAGGATTTGAATGCATTGTCCTCAACGAAAAGCAGGAAGCCGTCCGGGTCCTGGGCGTCAACATCGACGTCACTGAGCGCAAAAAATCGGAACACAAGATTCAAGAACAAGCAAACCTCCTTGGCCTCGCGAGCGACGCTATCATCGTCCGCGGCATGGATGAGGAAATCCAGTATTGGAACAAAAGCGCAGAACGGCTCTATGGCTGGACTGCGGAAGAGGCGATCGGCGCAGATTTCAGGAAAATTGCTGCTGAGGACCCCGCACCGTTCGAGGCGGCAAAAGGGATCTTACTGGAAAAGGGGGAATGGTCCGGAGAGGTTCGTAAAACCACCAAGGCGGGTACGAATGTCATTGTAGCAAGCCGGTGGACTCTGCTGCTGGATGATATGCGCAAGCCGAGATCGATTCTGGCCATCGACACGGATATCACCGAGAAGAAACAGATGGAAGCGCTCTTTCTGCGCAATCAGCGCCTGGAAAGTATCGGTCAGCTGGCCGGCGGGATCGCGCACGATCTTAATAACATCCTCGCCCCGATTTTGATGGGGGCCCAAATGCTGCGCGCAAACGCAAATGACCCGGAGCGCCCTTTCATCCTGGCGACCATCGAAACGAATGCCCAACGCGGCGCCGATATCGTGAAGCAAGTTGTTGCGTTCGCCCGAGGCGCCGATGGAAAGCGAGTGATGTTGCAACCCCGCTACGTGCTTGCGGAAGTATGCGGAATCATTCGCGAAACGTTCCCGAGATCCATCGTGCTGAAAACCGAACAGCAACCAGGTCTGTGGTCGATTATGGGCGACGCCACCCAATTGCATCAGATCCTGCTCAATCTCGCCGTGAACGCTCGTGACGCGATGCCTCACGGAGGAACTCTGACGGTTTCAGCTGAAAACTTGATGCTGGATGAAACCGACGCCTCACTGAGGCCCGGTCTCGAACCTGGCCCGCACGTCTTGTTGACCATTAGTGACACCGGCACGGGGATTGCTCCAGAAATTGCCGACAAGATCTTCGACCCTTTCTTTACCAACAAAGGGCCCGATAAAGGTTCTGGACTGGGGCTTTCGACCGTCTTGGGCATTGTAAAAAATCATAAGGGGCACGTCGAGTTTGACAGCGTAGTGGGAGAAGGGACTAGCTTCCGGGTTTATCTCCCAGCAGAGCCGGACTTCCCGCGGCTGGCGCCGGTCAAGCAGGGGCCATGCGAGCTGCCACCCCCTAAAGGAAATGGCGAACTGATACTTATCGTCGATGATGAAGAAGCAGTACGGTCAGTGACAAAACGGATCCTTGAATCCCATGGATATCGCACCTTGATTGCCACGCAAGGAACTCAGGCCGTTGCCTGTTATTTGGAGAGAGGTTACGAGATTAGCGTGGTTCTGACTGATTTGCATATGCCGGATATGGATGGAATAGAAGCCATTTCTGTGCTCCGCCAGATAAACCCCCGCGTCAAAATTATCGTCGTCACTGGGGCCGGCTCCGCCATGGGAGCGCCCACCGGAGAGGAGATGGGCGTGCAAGCGTACATCAAGAAGCCTTTTGACGTGATCCATTTACTAGGGACGTTGCACGATGTTTTGGTAGCATAGACACTCTCATGAAGCTTTTCATCGCGGCCGGTGCAATTCTCCTTGTGATCCTCAACGGCTTGCTCCTGGTTCCAGCGGCAGCCGGTCACTCCATGTTGATTGCAGCGCTCGCCCTCGGGATTGCACTCCTGGTGCTGGTGTTTTCCCTTCTGGGGGGGAAGAACGACTCAACAACTCCGGACGTTCAGACCGCGACTCCGGCGTCTCCCCCACCCGCTCCGATTCAGCCTCCTCCTATTCAGCCTCCAGCGCCGGTCGCGAACCAATCTGAAGCGGAGATCGTGGCTTTCTTCGCCCTGCTGCAGGAAAAGGGACGGCTGATAGATTTCCTGATGGAGGATATTGCCCGCTACGAAGATGCAGAAGTTGCCGCCGCCGCGCGGGTGATTCATCAGGGATGCCAGAAAGTCCTGCAGGAATACTTCAGCATCTCCGCCATCTCAGAGTCTCAGGAAGGCGCTCAGGTCACTGTGCCGGCGGGTTATTCCCCCAATCAGTACCGTCTGATCGGAAAACTCACGGGAAACCCACCCTTCACCGGCACACTTCTCCACAAGGGCTGGAAGACCGAATTTGTAAAGCTGCCGCGGATCATATCGACGGACCGCTTGCCGCCTATTGCGCCCGCAGAGATCGAGCTGAAATGAGAGAGTGTCCTGGCCTAGTCCTGGTGTCCTGGCCCCGAATTATTGCAGGAATTTGGTTTTCGCCGATTCTAACCACATCTCATGGACAATCAGACGAGCAGGCGTTTCAGCCTTGGAATTGATCTTGGCACCAGCAACAGTGCGATAGCGCTTGAGGACTTCGCCAGCGGACGCACCGAAATCGTCGAAATTACCCAAATCCTTGGCCTGAACCAGATCGGGGAGCAACCTATTCTTCCGTCGGCCCTCTATCTTCCGCATCCCGATGAGTTTCCGCAAAATGGGATACGGTTGCCCTGGTCCAAGGCTGCCGGTGAGCCGATCATTGGGCGTTTTGCTCGGGACCATGGCGCACTCATCCCGGATCGATTGATCACTTCCGCCAAATCGTGGCTCTCCAATTTCCATATCGACCCGAAGAAGCCGGTTCTCCCGTGGAACTCTGATCTCAAAGAACAGAAGCTTTCTGCCTTTGATTGTTCGCGCCGCTACCTCGAACACATCCGAGAAGGGTTTCTATATACCGAACTCGCGAAAGGACACTCGTGGAGTCTTGCGGAAGGCGAAATTGTGCTGACCGTGCCGGCTTCATTCGATGAAATGGCCAGGAATTTGACGGCCTCCGCCGCCGAAGCCGCCGGTATGGGAAAAGTGGTGCTTCTCGAAGAGCCGCAGGCGGCGTTTTACGCCTGGACGGCCCAGGCCGGTAGCAGTTGGCGAAGCCAGGTTCGTCGCGGCGATATTGTCCTCGTCTGCGACGTTGGAGGGGGCACGGCCGATTTCAGCCTGATTGCCGTCTCCGAAAAGAATGGCAATCTTGAAGTTGAACGCATCACCGTGGGCGAGCACATCCTTTTGGGAGGTGACAACATGGACTTGGCGCTCGCTTATACCCTCAAGGCCCAACTGGAAGAGGCCGGAAAGTCGATCGATCCCTGGCAGTTTCTGGCTCTGGTGCACGGCGCCGCGGCCGCCAAAGTACACCTGTTCAGCGACCTGTCGCTTGAGGAATCCCCAGTCGCGGTACCTTCCCGAGGATCGAGTTTGTTTGCCAAGACCGTTTCCACCAAGCTGAGGCGCAAGTCGCTCGAGCAGGTGATCCTGGACGGATTCTTTCCTCTGACCAGAGTGACCGATCTGCCCAAGGAATTCAGAAGCGCCGGCCTTCAGGAGTTTGGTCTTCCCTACGCGTCGGACCCTGTCATCAGCAAGCATCTGGCCCGCTTTCTGACTCGGAGCTTGATCAACGTCAAGGCGAGCGAAGCGTTGACTTCGCTCGTTCAATCACAACCAGGCGTGCTGGAAGGCGAATACCTCAAGCCAACGGCGGTCCTTTTCAATGGCGGGGTCTTCAACGCGGCTCCCATTCGAAAGCGTGTGCTTGATCTCCTTATTTTGTGGGGCGACGGGGCTCCAGTTCGCGAACTGGCAGGATTTCAACCCGATCTGGCCGTTGCCAAAGGGGCAGCGTTATACGGCCGCAATCGCGCGACCGGACAGGGTATTCGGATCAAGGCAGGCACTGCACGTTCCTATTACATCGGACTGGAATCTTCAGCACCGGCCATCCCGGGGTTCAAGCCACCGATGAAAGCTCTTTGCGTTGTGCCGCAGGGGATGGAGGAAGGCAGCGAATTATTGATCGGTGAGCGGGAATTCGGACTGATTACAGGGCAACCGGCCGATTTCCGTTTCTTTGCCTCGGAAGTCCGCAGCGGGGATGCACCTGGCGTAATCATTGAAAGCCCGGAACGGGAACTCGAAGAAACTGGCAGGATTGAAGTGACATTACCCGCCATCGAAGGATTCCCGGAAGGTCAGGCGATCCCAGTGATTATTAACCCATCGGTGACCGAATTGGGAAACCTGGAGCTCTGGATGAAGCACACCGCCTCGGATCGCCGCTGGAAAGTCGAATACAAGGTGAGGATGGAGTAAGGACCGTGCCGGCCCGTTCGATGGCTGCTCCGCAATTCAGCATTGGCATCGATCTTGGCACGACCAACTGTGCCATGGCCTTTGAGCGCCTCGGCAACGGCACTGGGCAGAGCGAGATCCTCCGCATTTCGCAATGGGAAACCGGCACGCGATTCTCGGAGGCGTCGACGTTGCCTTCGTTTCTATACCTCCTGTCGCAGGATGAGGCCGCCCACATGCCGGCCAATGAACCCACGCTGTACGGGGCAGAGTGGGTTCCCGGCCGATTGGCGAGGACACGGGCAGCAGAAGCGCCGGGCCGTGTTGTCCATTCGGCAAAATCGTGGCTGTGCCATCATGGGGTAGATCGCAACGCGCCTTTCTTGCCGTGGAGATCCAATGAGATCCCAGTGGAAAAACGCATTTCGCCAATCCGCGCTTCCGCGTTGCTCCTTCAATACCTGCGCGCGGCGTGGGACGCTAGGCATCGGGGCAAGGGAATGCGATTCGACGATCAGGACATCACGATCACCGTTCCCGCCTCTTTTGACGCCGCAGCACAAAGACTCACTCTTGACGCAGCACGCGAAGCTGGTTTTCCCCCAGGAGTCCGTTTGCTGGAGGAGCCGCAGGCAGCTTTCTATTGGTGGCTGGAACATGGTGCCGGTGAAAGCGGCACCTCGAAACAGCTCTCCGGAACGGGCGTTGAACATGTTCTGGTGATCGACATTGGCGGCGGCACCACCGACTTCACTCTTTTTGAGATCGCTCCCGGATCACCGGCGGCGCTTTCGCGGATCAGGCGCATTGCGGTCAGTGATCACCTTCTGCTTGGAGGCGACAATATCGATCTGGCCCTTGCCCATCGAATCGAATCGCGGCTGCCGGCCCACGAATCGCTCTCCGAGGTGCAATGGAACTTCCTGGTGGCGCGCTGCCGGGACATTAAAGAACGCTGTCTCTCAGACTCTTCCAGCAGCGTCTTCTCAGTTTCTGTCCCCGGACGCGGATCGAGCCTGCTCGGGGGCACACTGGGCGCGCAAATCCAGCGAGCCGAGATCGAGTCGATCGTCCTGGACGGCTTTTTCCCGGAGTGCAATCTGGAAGATAGGCCGGTGAGAACGCAGGCCGGATTGAGAGAATGGGCGCTGCCTTATGCAGCGGACAGCGCGGTCACTCGTTACCTGGCAGAATTTTTGCGCGATCGACCCCCTGTCGATGCCATCCTGTTCAATGGCGGTTCACTTTATCCCGAGGCGCTGCGTAAACGTCTGCAAAGGCAGATCACCCGATGGCAACGCGGCGCAGAGCCCCGCCTGCTCGATAACCCGGAGCCGAGTCTCGCCGTCGCACGAGGAGCTGCTCACTTTGGAAGCATCGTTTATCGTCACGCTCAACGGATTGAAGCTGGAGCCGCGCGCGCCATTTATCTGGAAGTTCAGAAAAAAGGTTTCGGGAAAGAGACGGTTCATCCAGCACTGATTTGCATTCTGCCGGGCGGCGCTCCCGCAGAACAGAAATTTGAAGTTGCCCCAGAAGGTCTCGAACTCCGAATCAATCGCCCGGTCCGATTCCAGCCATATTATTCGACCCGGCGTGAAGAAGACAAAGCAGGAATTGTCGTGCCCTGGAACGAGCGGGACTTTCGCCGCTTGCCGCCGCTTCAGACGACTGCGAAGCTCGCTGGAGCCAGCCGAGAGGGAGACCGATTGCCGATAACTCTTATCGCCCGTATGAACGATCTCGGTTTGCTCCACTTGGCGTGTGTGAGCAGGGACCTGAATGCGCAAGGAACCTGGCCGCTCGAGTTTGATCTTCGACCGCCCGAATCGGGCGACACCCAGAATGCCGAAAGGGAGGAATCCGGAGACGGCGGAATGGGGCTCGGCGTCGAGACAAAGCGCCTTGAGAGCGGACGTACTCGGATCACAACCCTATTTTCCCGGCCTTTAGACAGGCGCGATAAAATTTCGGCTGCGAACCTTCTCAAAAGCCTCGAACGGATCCTCGGCAAGCCAAAAGCCGACTGGAATTACCTGTTGATCCGAGCCCTTTGGCATTCGCTCAACGATTGCTTCCGGAGCCGGACGGAATCAGTCGAACACGAGGAGACCTGGCTGATCCTGGCCGGCTATTGTCTTCGGCCGGGATTCGGTGCGAAAGGTGACGATAGGCGGATCAATGAGCTTTGGCGGATTCACACCGAGGGACTCGCATATCCAGGTAAACGAATTCAGCTTCAGTGGTACATCCTCTGGCGAAGAGTCGCAGGCGGTCTGAGCAATGAGCG
>JAFAKL010000220.1 GCA_019235445.1 Verrucomicrobiota bacterium
TATTTCCGGCACAACGCGAAAAATCCCCTCCCGGTCGATCTTGTCGTCGTCGACGAAGCCTCCATGGTGCCGCTGACCATGATGGCGAAGCTTTTCGACGCATTACCGAACCGGGCCCGGGTGATTCTGCTCGGCGACCGCGATCAACTTTCGTCCGTGGAGCCGGGCGCTGTTCTGGGCGATATTGCCAATGCCGCGTCCGAGCCGGGTCCGTTGAACGGCGGCCTCGTGGTACTGGAAAAGAATTATCGCTTCGGCAACGAAAGTAACATCTTCGCGCTTTCTAAGGCCGTTCGGGACGGCGATATTGACCGCGCCCTGGAGATCCTAAATTCCGGCGAACGTCCCGACCTCGGCGCGGGAAGAACCCCTCCCCCGGCGGAAGTCGCGGAGCAATTACGCCAAAGAGTCATGGCCGGCTATTCCGGCTACGCGCGGGCGCTGGATCCGGCCGAGGCGCTGAAGGAATTCAAAAAATTTCGCGTGCTATGCCCGTTCCGGGTTGGCCCCCACGGCGTCGAGAATCTGAATCGAATCATCGAGAACATTCTTCGGGAGGAGGGGCTGATCGCCGGACCTGCAAACGCCTACCCGGGCATGCCGATTCTTATCACCAAAAACGACGATCCGCTCCGGCTTTATAATGGCGACATTGGGATTCTGCTCCCTGACCCAGCCGATCGTTCCCTCCTGCTGGCCTGGTTCATCGGCCAGGACGGCGAACTCCGCCGAATTTCGCCGGCCCGGCTTCCCGAGCACGAGCCCGGCTTTGCCATCACCGTCCATAAAAGCCAAGGCTCTGAGTTTGACCACGTTCTACTCGTCCTGCCGGACAAGGACAACCCGATCCTCACCCGAGAACTCGTTTACACCGGCCTGACTCGAGCACGGACCCGGGTGGAAATGTGGTTCCAGGAATCTGTTTTGCGAGCTGCTGTCAACCGCAAAATTCAACGCGGCTCCGGCCTGAAAGATCGGCTCTGCGGGGCGCCTCCGCGCTCAAAAGAACATCAGCAATTAACCTTCTGCCTGGAATAGCTGAGCCTGTAGTTCTTCATTGAGGGAGTATTCGCACTGTAACTGGAGGAAACCTGATGATTGAGCAAAAGATCGAGATTCGTACCCCGGATGGAACGTCCGACGGCATGATGTACCATTCTCAAGATCATCGCCGTTTGGTGGGCCTGATTTTTCTGACCGACATCGGGGGTATCAGGCCATCTCAGCGCGAGATGGCGCAGCGTCTGGCGGCCCAAGGCTACTCGGTGCTGCTGCCGAATGTTTTCTATCGTGTGGGACGTCCGCCCGTGATTGACTTCCCCGTGAAAATTGGGGAAGAGCAAACCATTAAGCGGATTGGAGAGCTGTCCGGTTCCCTGACGCCGGAAGCCGCGGAGCGTGACGCCTCCGCCTACCTCGGTTTCCTGTCTGACCACGAATTGGTGGCCGATCACCCGATAGGTGTAGTGGGTTATTGCTTTTCGGGTGCCTTGGCGATGCGCATTGCGGCTGCCGAACCGGACCGCGTCGCTGCCGCCGCATCATTCCACGGCGGCAGGCTTTTTACAGATGATCCGGCCAGCCCGCACCTATTGCTGCCGCGCATCAAAGCTCAGCTCTACTTCGGGCACGCCACTCAGGACCGAAGCATGCCACCAGAAGCTATCCAAAAGCTCGATCAAGCGCTGCAGGCCTGGGGCGGTAAGTACCAAAGCGAAGTCTACGAGAGCGCCTATCACGGCTGGACCGTGCCTGACAGCCCGGCTTACAATCACCCGCAAGCCGAACGCGCTTTCGAAAAGCTGAAGGAATTTTTCGCGGGAGTCTTAGGCAGAGATTAGGGGAGGCTCCGGCTTTCGCGGTTCCGAAGATCGGTCGGAAGGCATCGCCAGCCCAAGCGCAGTCATCCTGCCTGCATCACACTGTGCGCGGACACGCCGCAGCAGGTGCAGCTATCCCATGCTATAAGGTGTGTTAAATTTGAATGTTAATATTAATATTAATATTAATATCAATATCAATATTGACATTTACCCCATCCTATGCTGGTTTCCTCTTGGTCGTTAGCTAAGCCAGCTTTGCGCCACGATTGTCGGCCTCGCTTATCAGTACGCTGCCATTTCCTGTAGGCAAAGCGCCCCCGCTTTGCGCTTTTTGGAGGTAAGGCGAGGACGCCTTACTCTTCCAGGCACTTCGTGCCTGGCCTGTAGTTTGGACGTTTTCTGGCGACCGCGGAGCGGTCTAAGAGAATAGCCCAGTGGCTTCAGCCCTGGGTGAAGTGATATCAAGCGACCCGCCCTGAAAGGGCGTCCGACTTCGGGGGGCATTAATCCCAAAAATAACGTTCGTCGAAGGCGACCCTTTGACGTTTAAAGATTTCACGAATTTCTTCCTGGTAGCTAAATTCCTATGATGCTCTGCCTGGATAAGAATATAGGCCGTGACCGATGCCACGTCGGACTCGCGGACGGAGAAGGCACCGTATCCATTCTGCCACCCCAAGTCTCGGAGCCCTTTCTCTTGCAGTCGTTTTGATGAAGCTCCCTTCAGACGGCCAATTAAATCTGAGAAAGCGATATTCTTCGATAGCGAACAGAAGACGTGAACA